>NZ_JAKGAW010000037.1:0-42418 GCF_021532475.1 Pseudoalteromonas sp. APAL1
TCCTAAATATCAAAGAATAGCCTGTTTAACACCCCAAACAAGCAACGCAGTAAACTCCTCACATATATTACCCGAATTTTAACATCAATCAGGGTGACTATGCGAGAGCAAATATGAAATTTATACGACAGATGTGATTATTTAGACTACAAAAACCATTTGAATAAAATTCAATATAGACCAAAGTGCTATTGATGCAGATTTATTTTCATCCACAAACATAAAAAGTCGCTTAAAAAAGCGACTTTTCAAAATAAAGTTTGTTTATCGATTAATCGATAAGCTGCGAAATCGCAACATCAGGATTCACATCTTGCTCGTAATCTACACTGTCGATACCAAAACCGAATAAACGTAAAAATTCGTTGTGGTAACCCACGTAATCCGTTAATTCGTCAATCGTATCTGTATCTACAGTATCCCAAACATGTTGCACACGAGCTTGAACATCATCTTCTAACTCTTTGTAGTTTTGGAATAAGTGACCACCGTCATCAAAACGTGGCGTCTCACCGTAAAGGTTTTCAGTAAATAACGCGTGAATTTGCTCTATTGTGCCTTCGTATGTACCGTCTGCTTTCATTACTTTGAATAAAGCAGAAATATATAAAGGCATAATTGGAATTGCCGAGCTTGCTTGTGTTACAACCGCATTTAATGAAGACACATACGCTTCACCATTTAAGTCTTTCGTAGACTCTTTGATTGCTTGCGTTGCACGGTCAAGATCTTCTTTGGCTTTACCGATTGTCGCATGACCGTAAATTGGCCAGGTTAATTCTTTACCAATATATGTGTAGGCAGTCGTTTTGAAGTTATCAGCAAGAACATCCGCTTCTTTTAATGCGTCAATCCACATTTCCCAATCTTCACCGCCCATAACTTTAATTGTATTGTCGATGTCTTCTTGGCTTGCTGCTTCAACCGTTACTTCATCAATCACACGCTTTGAAGTGTTTAGATTCTTCGTTGTGATATCAGAACCAATTGGCTTAAGCGTAGATGAGTAAGTTTCGCCTGTATTTGGATCAGTACGACGAGGAGACGCAAGGCTGTAGATAACTAAATCAATTTTACCTAAATCAGCTTTGATAGTATCAATTGCTTTTTGCTTGATTTCGTTAGAAAACGCATCGCCATTGATATTTTTAGACCATAAACCAGCTTCTTCAGCCGCTGCTTGGAAAGCCGCAGTATTGTACCAACCTGCAGAACCTGTTTTACGTTCGCTTCCTTCTTTTTCAAAGAAAATACCTAACGTTTTAGCACCGCCACCAAATGCAGCCGTGATACGTGATGCTAGGCCGTAACCTGTAGACGCACCAATCACTAATACATTCTTAGGTGCATTGCTCAGTGGTCCTTGCGCTTTCACATAATTAATTTGTTCTTGTACGTGCTCAGCACACCCTACTGGATG
Source organism: Pseudoalteromonas sp. APAL1 (assembly GCF_021532475.1). NCBI lineage: Bacteria > Pseudomonadati > Pseudomonadota > Gammaproteobacteria > Alteromonadales > Pseudoalteromonadaceae > Pseudoalteromonas > Pseudoalteromonas sp. APAL1. The sequence continues at coordinate 1,421 of NZ_JAKGAW010000037.1, forward strand.
CGCGTTAGTGCAGATAAATCCACGAATTTTAGGCTTAATGACCATTGATCATCCTATATCTATCACAATAAAAATTAGCGCTAGTTTAAAGGCTAATAGTTAAAATACAGGTCTGATCAGTAAAACTTTTCAGACCCACTTAAATCTTTCGAGCTTAAAACCCCAAGTGACAAGCAGTTTAGAGTGACTGTCCTGCTAACTTTGAGTGACTGTCCTTCAAACTTTGGGTGACTGTCCACTTAACTTTGGGTGACTGTCCTACTAATTTAGTCGAACTTTGAGCCGCCTAAGCATTTAGGTGATTCAGGTGCCTGTCCTTGTTGTTCACTAAACTCTTCAGGAGTAAATGTGTGGATCGCTAATGCATGAATGTGGTTTGCTAATTCATCTTTTAATAGCTCATTAATTTGACGATGTCGGGCAAGTAAGCGTTTACCTGCAAACTCTTCACTCACAACCACCACTTTAAAATGCGATTCTGTTCCACGGCTATGCATATGGCTTTCATTGACAACATTCAGGTGTTTACATTCGATACCCGCAGCGAGCTTTTCCTCAATTTGTTGTTGCATTGACATGTGTCATAGACCTTTAATTGCAAAATAATTGGCCGTTACTATATCAAGGGCGTGGCTCATTTTACCAATGATTTTATCGTATTGAGCGAAAGGTAAGATTAATTCGAGGATGTTTTAACCTTTGTTGTTTGGGCAAGCAATGCTGGTAATCACGCTGACTATGGCCATTCATAATTAAGCAGCTACCACTTTGTAAAATAAGATCGTGTTGCTCATTAGTATGTTTATGCTTTATTTTGAATTTCCGCTCAGCCCCCAGAGATATTGATGCGATAGTCGGCTGCTGGCCGAGCTCTTTTTCATCATCGCTGTGCCAGCCCATACAATCTTGACCATCACGGTATAAATTTACCAATAATGCATTAAAAGGTATCTGCAATTGCGCTGTTAAACGTTTACGCATGGCATCAAGCACCGCTGGCCAAGGTTCAACAATTAGCTGGGACCCTGAATAGCTATAATTAACATTCGGATCAGCAATAAAGCACTGCAAACGGGGGATCACATGACTTTTTCCATAAACTTTAATAGAAGGCTGCTGCCAATTAAGATGTTGCTGTAGGTAATAAAATAAATCGAGACTTTTTTGCGCACTTAAAGCCTTCGCTTGATAAGAAAACCCCTCAGGTAAATGATTAGGGTTGGCGTTTGGCTGTTGCATGTTAGAATTTACCTATACTTAAATACTTATCGTAAAATCATGATGACCACCCAAGCACAGCTCGGTGATAACACCTATACCCTAGAACGTTTTCCTTTAGATCAAAAAAATCGCAGTCTTCAAGCCTGGGATTCTGGTGATGAATACCTTGTCAATTATGTACAAGAACATCATCCTGACGCAAATTCAGTGCTCATTTTGAATGACAGCTTTGGCGCACTTGCTTGCGCATTCAGTTCATTAACAGTTTATTCAGTTAACGATTCGTATATTGGTCATCAAGCAACACGTTACAATTTAAAAGCCAATGAGTTAACGATTGATTCAGTTAAGCAGCTTCATTCATTACAAGCTTTACCAAGCCAGGTTGATTTAGTGATCTTAAAAGTGCCCCGTAATTTAGGCTATTTACAGCATCAGCTTGCAGCTATTAGCGCAGCTCTTCCTAAAGACATTGCAGTTATTGCCGCAGGTAAGACCAAAGATATCCATAATTCAACAATTAAAGCCTTTAATCAGTATATTGGTGATACCTCAACCAGCTTAGCAGTTAAAAAGTCTCGCTTAGTAATCAGTAAAACCAGTGGCTTTGATAAAAAAGCCCCCTTCCCTGTAAGTTGGCCACTTGAAGGCAGTGAATTTGAAATTCAAAACCATGCGAATGTATTTTCTAGAGATTCGTTAGACATTGGCGCACGTTTTTTCTTTAACTATTTACCACAAACTAGCAAAGCTCGTCGTATTATTGATTTAGGCTGTGGCAACGGCGTAGTTGGCTTGATGACTTTAAAACGCTGCCCTAAAGCCCATGTCACTTTTGTTGACGAATCGTATATGGCCGTTGAATCAGCAAAACTAAATGTTACCCACAATCTACCTGAACAACTTGAGCAATGTGAGTTTATACAAAACGATTGCTTAACCGATTTTGAACCTGACAGTGCTGATCTTGTTTTATGTAACCCACCGTTTCACCAAGCACAAGCTGTGACTGATCACATCGCTTGGCAAATGTTTAAACAAGCCAAACATACTCTTAAACAAGGTGGTGAATTAAGGATTATCGGTAATCGCCACCTCGACTACCATGAAAAACTAAAGCGCATGTTCGGCAATTGCAAACTATTAGGTTCTAACAAAAAGTTTGTCGTACTTAGTGCAACTAAAAATCATTGATGGAGCAATCTAGATGAGAAAGTTACTTTCTTTATGTGCATTATTAGCGCTTGCTGGGTGTAGTAATCAGCCTAATCAGCTAATTTTAAACCCTGTTTATCAAAGTGGTAAAATCACCCATATAGATAGCAACGTAAGTACCAGTGTTATTGATTTAAGAGGTGATAATGTCACTCTAAAAATCATTGAATCCGGTAAAGTGAAGACTTTAGCCAGCCCAGGAATAGCAGATTCGCTCAAGAGTACCCTCGATAGCGCATTGAGTAGAAATGGAGCCAATATTTCTAACCTTGCTACAACTCGCTTTGAAGTTGACATTCATAAACTACAAGCCGTCGTAACTGAAAAACTGATGACACACACAAGTGTTGCCAGTATTGAGTTAGGTGTCCGTGTGATTAGAAATAACAGCAACTTTAGTAAGGTGTATCGAGGTGGTGCTAATTTAGAAGGGCCTTTAAGTCATGACCGTGCGAAAATTGAAAGTCAGCTTAATAAGTTGACTGAACAATTAATTACCCGCATTGTATCTGACCCAGAATTAATCGCTTATTTAGAGGGGTAACTATGAAGCGCATTCTCTTACTCAGTTTTATTTTATTATTTGCTCACAGTTCATTTGCAGCAACTGAAGGTAAGTTTATTCAAAAAGACAATATGTTTCCACGTGTTGAAATTGTCACGACACTTGGCAGCATCGTGGTTGAAATGGACCGCTCTCGTGCGCCGATTACCGTGAATAACTTTTTAACCTACGTTGCTGATGGCAGTTACCAAGGCAGTGTTTTTCACCGTGTAGAACGCGACGACGATAACGAACGCGATTTTGTGATCCAAGGCGGGGGTTATGACAAAGACTACGATGGCTTGCACGAATACGACCCTATTTTTAACGAAAGTGGTAATGGCTTAAAAAATGATATGTACAGTATCGCTATGGCGTACCAAGACCGTAAGCCGCACTCAGGCACTCGCCAATTCTTTTTTAACATGGACGACAATGACCATTTAAACCCGGGCCGCGATTGGGGCTTTGCCGTATTTGGTATGGTTATGGATGGCTATGAAACACTTGATAAAATTATGCGTACAGAAACCGCATACAACGAAAAAATTGGTTACAGCTTTGTACCAAAAACACCTATCGTAATTTTAAACGTTAAAGTGCTTGACGCTAATCAATAATAATTAGGGGCTTCTTAGCCCCATCAATTGGCAATACTATGACAAACCCTCTTTCAATTTCAGAGTACTTTTCGTATTTCAAAGACAAACGTTTAATCAACATTTTTATCTTTGGTATCAGCAGTGGCTTTCCATGGGTGTTGATTGGCTCTGTTTTGTCGGCATGGTTAAAAGATGAGGGCCTAAGCCGAAGTATGATCGGCTTATTTGGTATAGTTTTCGGTGCTTACAGTATTAACTTTTTATGGTCTCCATTAGTTGACCGCGTCAAGTTACCATTCTTATTCAATTGGCTTGGTCAGCGCCGCAGCTGGATTTTATTGTGCCAGTCAGTCATTTTTATTGGCACCTTTGCACTTGCAGGTTTAGATATTAAAGCTAACCTCTGGTTTGCAGCGGCAATTTGTTTAGTCATTGCTATTGCATCTGCGACCCAAGATATTGCTATTGATGCATTTCGTATTGATACCTTAGCCGAGAATGAAAGCCATAAAGCTACCGCTGCAGCAGCGATGGCAACATCAGGTTGGTGGAGTGGCTATGCTTTACTTGGTGCCTTGCCTTTTTATTTAGCTGACATTCCATCAATTGACTGGCCTGAAGTTTATTTTTTCTTATCTGTTGTCATGTTATTACTGATGAGCAGTGTTTTTTGGGCAAAAGAGCCTGATTCTAACCGCGAACTTGTGCAAGCTGAACTTGAACGCACTTACCAACAAAAGTTAGCTGGTGCCAAACAAAGCAAACTGACAAAAATAATCGCATGGCTTGCTGTAACTGTTATTGATCCATTCAAAACCTTCTTTGCGCGTAATGGTGTTAAAACAGCACTCGCATTATTAGCTTTTATTTTCTTATTTAAAATTGGTGAAGCCTTTTTAGGACGAATGTCTATTGTGTTCTATAAAGAAGTAGGCTTTTCGAATAGTGACATTGCCACCTTCTCGAAAGTGGGCACTGCAGTGCTTACCATCGCGTTCACATTCTTAGGGAGTCTATTTAATCAACGCTATGGCATTGTAAAGGGCTTGTTTATTAGTGGTATTGCGATGGCTGCTTCAAACTTAGCTTTTGCTTGGATTGCTATTGCGGGCCCTAAATTGAGTCTGTATGCCTTTGCCATTATCGTTGATGGCTTTACCCAAGCATGGTCTCTCGTTGCTATGGTGGCATTTATATCTATGCTCTGCGACAGAGCATTTAGTGCAACGCACTACGCGCTTCTTGCCTCATTAGGTAATTTAGGTAGAACTTTGCTTTCAAGTTACAGCGGCGTTGTAATTGATGATTGGTTAGATGGTAACTGGGCCATGTTTTTTGTGCTAACAGCACTTATGGTTATTCCATCATTGGTATTTTTGTTCTTAATTCGCCATAAGCTTTATGCGTTAGAAAACAACTACCACAAAAACAATTAACAAAATAAAAACGTATGTAAATAAAGTATAGGGATTACAATAGCGGGGCTTAAATAGTGCATCCATGCACTATTCATACTATATGCTAGAAGTTAAAAACTTCTGGGTAGTCAACAATTATGCGTCTTTTAATAAGTTAAGACCTTCGTATGGGTCAACTTCTAGCGCATCACAATAACGCATAAACTCAATAACATCTAAACGACGCTCTTGGTTTTCAATTTTACCAATAAAAGAATGAGGCGTACCTAACACTTGTGCAAGACTGCGCATTGTGTGACCTTTCTCATGGCGCTTCGTCTTAAGCCATTTCGTTAATTTTGAGTTTTCTTCAGAAGAAACTGTTTTACCCATCATAAAATACATCTCCTACTAGATGATTTAAATTAAAAATTTAGAGTGAAATTTTGCCCGTCTCACTCCTGAACACATTATATACTAATAACTTATGCTTTGGATGAATAATTATACAAATGTCCTTCTTTTAGGAATGGACCGCATAGTTAAACAAACTTAATTGTAGCTAAAATTAAAGCATGTGCTCTATTGCCAGTTGTTAACTGTACCAAAAAATTAATCAATTGAAACCTTATCACACTTAAATTATCGCTTTATAAACTGTAAATTTATGCTTAAAGTGTATGTAAATACTGAAAAAGGTTAAGAAATGTTTCGTATATTATTTTTGTTGCCAATTGTACTCTGTGTAGCGTGGTACCTGTTTCTTAGACACAATCGTGTACCAATTAAGCAGGGAAAAAAAGGGTTTGTATATATATTAATCGCCTCTGTATTTGTTTTGGGCTTTTTTTTACTGATGATTAAAGTGACTCAACACTAGAGTCACTTATTATTAATCAAGGCGCAACGAAGTTACCTAAACGAGCTAACGATTTCGTTTTCTTAGCACTAATAAGCAAGGAGAACTGTGTCGTATGGTCTCGAATACCAATCTGCCAATTACTGCAATAACCTATTGCAGCAACGACGTTTACTGACTGAACCACAACACAATCCCCTTATATAGATGCATGCCTAGAACCTCAAAATGAACCTATTCCTTTTATAAGTTCTTACTCAACAACCAAGCTTTCAAACTCAGCCCTTAACTTTGGCAATGCGATCTGAACAGGTTGATTGATGTGTATTTTCAGCTAGCTGCTGATTACTTGGTATTACCCGAAAGCAACTAAATTACCGTTACGATAAAACTGCTAACAACTAAGGTTTCTATTCTTTTGTTATTCTTAAACTCAGAAGCTAAAACTTACTTCTGCTGATGCGTGAGTGCATTAATGAAGGGATTAAGAGAGTATGAACAATAAAAAAGCCACATCAAGTGGCTTTTTCAAAAAATTTTTAAACGCTAAAGCTAGCTCCGCAACCACAAGTTGTTGTTGCGTTAGGGTTGTTAACGAAGAAACGTGCGCCCTCTAACCCTTCAGTATAATCTACCGTACCATCGACTAAGTATTGAATACTCATCGGGTCGACCACTAAGGTAACACCGTTTTTTTCAATCTCTAAATCGCCAGGGTTGGCTTTTTCATCAAAAGTAAAACCGTACTGAAACCCAGAACAACCACCACCTGTTACATAAACACGTAGCTTTAGATCCGGATTCTCTTCTTCTTCGATTAACTGTTTAACACGAACAGCTGCTGCATCGCTGAACTTAATTGGCAACTCATCAGACATACCGAGACCCTCAAAACCTATAATGTGGCGATTATCTAATACCCGAGTGTTTTAATCAAGTATCTCAAGGGAGCAATATCCGTACTTAATAACAGCACGGGTAGGCTATACACTTTAAACTCATCATCTTAGATAATAGGATCGCCCGCGTTTTAGCTAAAAAGACCAATAAAAATACAAAAAGGCTGTAATTTAAGCGTATAATTACTGAACGATCAATGATGATATTGTTTTATGCGAACCTATTTGTTACCACTCATCCTATTAATGCTGGGTATGTCGGGTAGTGTCACTGCTGCTGATAATGAAACATGGAAAATTACATCTTTAGAAGTTCCTCCCTATGCCAGCAGTAAAATGGCAAATGGCGGTAATGCGATTGCTTCATTGAGAAACACACTTGCAAAACAAGGAATTGAGCTTAATGTTGAATACTTACCATGGCAAGATGCAATCGAAAAGGCCGAACAACCGGGGTATCTAGGTTACTACCCAGCTTGGCTCTCGGAAATAAAACCAGGCTTTATCGCTTCGCCTACTATTTTTAACTCACAACTTGCTGTGTTAACAAATCAACAGAATGAACAAGCATTTGATAATTTAGAAAAGCTCTTTAGTGATAATAAAGTGGCTGTAGTCGACTCTTATGTCTATCCTGGATATATTGAGAACATAATTCAAGCTTATGATGACAGCATCATTCGAGTCGCCACCGATGAGCAGTTATTCATCTTATTAACGACTAATCAGGTTAAGTTTGTCATTTCTGCTCCTGAGATTTTAGGTTATTTTGCTATTGAAAAGGGGTTACCTCAACCGAAAATAGTCAGACAATTTACAGATTTCCCACTCGTTATTGGTATTAAAAATACAACAGAGAATCAAAGCAAACTAGCTCAACTACAGAGCTTATTTGATGACAATTCACAATCGACAACACACTATATAAAACCCAAAAAGTTATTATTTACCTATATAGATATCCCTCATATAGCGCCATTCAAACAGTTTATGGAAACTGTTTATGATGAATTAAATATCAAAACTCAACTTCAAGCCGTGCCCTCACGCAGAGGTGTGTTATTACTTAATGCTGGGATAGTCGATGGGGATATAGTTCGTTCAAAAAGCAACCTAAGTAAGTTCGATGATATTATCGTCGTTGAACCAAGCTTAGGTACCGTAAATATTGTCTTAATATGTCGTAAATCTGAAACATGTAACCGTACTAACTTAGACGATAAAAACATTAGTATTATGAGCTCGATGGGAGACCTTGAATTGCTCAAGGAGTTTAATATTCAAGCGCGTGTAATTCTAAATGAAGATTTAAACCATATATTAAGAATGCTAAAGAAAGGCCGAGTTGACAATGTGCTCTACCCTGCACTTGAAATTGATATTCATAACTTGCGAAAAGAATTTGAAGTTGTTGTACTTAGACAAATGACAGTCAATACTGTTGTACATAAAAAACATGCTGGGCTCGTCCCCGAGCTATCTCATGCAATTAAAGCACATTTACCTTCTCTTACGGATCAGCTGAATAGTAACCGTACCGATAACCTTCATTGAGTAAATTACTTATTAATTTCAAAATCACAAGGACTTAGTGAATTTGATTTGCTAAACTGCGGCTCAAAAGTGCTGTGAGGAAATATGCATGTGGCTTGAAAGACTAAGACGTCGTTTAGCAAAGCCTAAAACATCTGTGCAGTTGTGCTTACTTGGTGTAAGTGCAGGGTTAATTGCGGCAGTTTTAATCATTCTTTTTCGCCTCACTATCATGTTTTTCCAGAGTTTATTTCTTGAGAAGCCTGATGACTTCTCAACACTACCCACTCTTGAACGAGTTCTTCTTCCGGTCAGTGCCGCCTTATTAATTGCTCTATTCGCAGCTCTAACTGGCTTTAAGCATTATCGCCTTGGCATTCCATTTGTAATACACCGCATTAAAAAACATTATGGCCATATGCCGCTTTACAACACGGTGAACCAATTTGTCGGTGGTGCATTAGCCCTGATAAGTGGTTTTTCGGTAGGTCGAGAAGGCCCTTCGGTACATATGGGTGCAACGGGCGCCAGTTTACTGGCCGATAAATTACACCTTCCACACAATGCAATGCGTACCCTAACAGGGTGTGGTGTTGCAGCCGGTATCGCCGCCTCATTTAACACCCCGCTTGCAGCCGTTATTTTCGTAATGGAGGTGGTGCTTAGAGAATATAAAGTGCATATTTTCGTGCCCATCATGCTCGCTGCGGTAACCGGCGCATTAGCGACTCAATTTGTATTTGGTGACGCTTCTGAGCTTGCACTTATTACTATGAATCCATTGAGTGGTTGGCATTACCCATTTTTAATCATCTTTGGTATGGCACTTGGTGCTGTTGCTTATGCATTTAACCAAAACTTGATGCTTATAATCCGCACCTTTAAACCGCTAAGCATGTTCCCTCGCCTATTACTGGCAGGTTTAATCGCAGGCTTAATTGCTTATATGGTTCCCCATGCAATGGGCTCAGGTATGAGTGCAATCACTATTGCCATTGAGTCACCAGATGATGTGCAGTTTTTAACTACCATCTTGATTGCCAAATTACTCGCCACCTTATTTGCTATTGGCTTGGGTATTCCTGGCGGGATCATCGGTCCTGTAATTGGGCTTGGGGTATTAATGGGCACATTAATGGCTTTTTTTGCTCAGTTTATTAGCCTGGGAGTTGATATTACTGGTACCTACAGCATGCTTGGCATGGCAGGATTATTGGCAGCTACATTACACGCACCACTTGCAGCACTGACTACGGTTATGGAGTTAACCTCAAGTCCAGAGATTATTGTGCCAGCCATGTTGGTGATTTCAACGGCTTATGTCACGGCACTGCAGTTTTTTGGTAACCGCTCTATTTTTATGCAGCAACTTGATTTCCAAGGGCTTGAGTATCAAATATCGCCAGCCACCGAAGCGTTACAAAAAGTCGGAGTAATGGCTGAAATGGATGAACAATTCAAGTTACTTTACAGTGATGACAAACAGCAAATCAAAGAATCGCTTGATGCCCTTGATAGCCAAACGCCGCTTATTGTGCATGATGAAGAAAACGGCTATCGTCTTGCTGAATATGATTTAAGTCTAATGTCTGATCAAAATAGTAATATCAAATACGTCAACCTTTCTGGGCTAAGTAGCCAAGCAACGTTAGCCGATGCCTTTGATTTACTGAAAGATAAACGCAGCGGTGCGGTGTATATATACAACCTACTTGATAACCAACAAATTATGGGTCTTTTGCGTTGGGATCAAATCAGGCATATCCTTACCATACGCAACAGTTTGTTATAACAATTAAAATGGATACTTAAATGACTGCGCTATTAGTTTATAAAACGTTTCATGTGTTCTTTATGATCGCTTGGTTTGCCGGTATTTTTTACCTGCCTCGGCTATTCGTTTACCACGCAATGAGTGAAGAAAAAGCCTGTAACTCAATGCTAAAAGTAATGGAGCGACGTTTACTTTATTTCGTTACGCCCTTTGCCGTATTAACACTCGTGTTTGGCGTATTAACGATTTTTGAATATGGTCGTGATTGGTTTAGATACAGCATGTGGCTGCACTACAAACTGGTATTAGTGATTATTCTTTATATCTATCATGGCTACTGCTTTAAATTACTGGCTGATTTTAAGCATGATCGCAATAAACGTAGCGATCGCTTTTACCGTATTTTTAATGAAGTTCCGGTACTCATCCTTTTAGCTATAGTGGCACTGGCAATTATTAAACCTAACTTATAATTTGCTGCTGTGTACGCTAAAAATTTGCTATAGTACTGCGCAAATTTATGCGGCCTCCCATACCGAGTGCCAGCGCCCTATAAATGTGATTAGGAACAAACCCCATGCTAAGTTTCCAAGGTGAAAATATCCTGTCGGTCAATCAGCTTGATCGAGATTGTATTGAACGTATTTTTGCAGTTGCTAAGAAAATGGAGCCTTATGCTAAAAAGCAAAAGCGCACCAATGTTTTAGAGGGCGCAATTTTAGCGAACTTGTTCTTTGAACCAAGCACACGTACTCGCGTAAGTTTTGGTACCGCATTTAACTTACTAGGTGGCTTAGTCCGCGAAACAACAGGCATGCAAAGCTCTGCGCTAGCAAAAGGTGAATCGTTATATGACACCGCTCGTGTTATCTCTGCGTATGCAGATGCAGTCGCAATGCGCCACCCTGATGCAGGCTCCGTTGCTGAGTTTGCTACTGGGTGTGATGTACCAGTAATCAATGGCGGTGACGGCCCAAATGAGCACCCAACTCAAGCCCTACTTGACTTACTAACGATTGAACGTGAACTTGGCCGTTTTAACCAAAGTATCGACGGTATGCACATTGCCCTAGTGGGTGATTTAAAATACGGCCGTACTGTGCACTCTTTATCTAAGTTACTGTGTCATTATAAAGACGTTAAGTTCTCTATGGTGGCACCTGATGGCTTACAAATGCCAGACTACATTTTAGATGCTGTTGATAACGCCGGTCATAAAATTCAACTAGTAGATAAAATGGAAGGCAACTTGGCAGCTGATATTGTATATCAAACCCGCATTCAAGAAGAGCGCTTCCCTTCACAAGAAGAAGCGAACAAATACCGTGGTGGTTTTCGTATCAGCCAAGCAATTTACAATGCACACTGTAAGCCAAACTCAGTACTGATGCACCCACTGCCTCGTGACAGCCGCTTAGAAGCAAACGAGCTTGATAACGATTTAAATAGCAACGACAACCTAGCAATTTTCCGCCAAGTTCAAAATGGCGTGTTAATCCGCATGGCGTTGTTTGCTCTAACCTTAGATGTTGCCGACAAAGTTGAGCAATATGAAGTCGACGTGCCTTGGTTTAGCCGTAAACGTAATAGTTAACTCGCTTCGTTTTGGGCTCTTTGAGCCCTTACAAACCAACTCATTTAACGTGACAACCCAATAGGACTATTCATGACAATTAGCCAAGATCTTTTTAATCGCGCGCAAGAATCAATCCCAGGCGGTGTAAACTCACCAGTTCGTGCCTTCAATGGCGTTGGCGGTACTCCTTTATTCATCACTAAAGCAGAAGGTCCTTTTACCTTTGATGCTGATGGTAACCGTTATATCGATTACGTTGGTTCATGGGGACCAATGATCATGGGTCATAACCACCCTGCTATCAAACAAGCGGTATTAGAAGCCGTTGAAAATGGCTTAAGCTATGGTGCGCCAACCGAAACTGAAATCTTAATGGCCGAGAAAGTAAAAGAGCTGGTACCATCAATCGAAAAAGTACGCATGGTAAGCTCAGGTACTGAAGCAACCATGAGTGCAATTCGTTTAGCGCGTGGCTTCACTGGCCGTGACAAAATCTTAAAGTTTGAAGGCTGTTACCATGGTCATGCTGACTCACTACTAGTAAAAGCAGGCTCAGGCGCGCTGACTATGGGCGTTCCTAACTCACCGGGTATTCCTGAAGACTTCGCTAAGCACACATTAACGGTGTCGTTTAACAACCTTGATGAAGTAAAAGCCATTTTCGCAAAATACGCTGACGAAATCGCTTGTATCATCGTTGAGCCAGTTGCTGGCAACATGAACTGTATTCCACCTGTACCAGGCTTCTTAGAAGGTTTACGTGAGGTGTGTGATGAATACAAATCTGTGCTTATTTTTGATGAAGTAATGACAGGTTTCCGTGTTGCTTTAGGTGGCGCACAAGCTTACTACAATATCAAACCAGACCTTACTTGCTTAGGTAAAGTAATAGGCGGCGGTATGCCAGTGGGTGCATTTGGTGGTAAGAAAGAAATCATGGATTACATCGCACCTGTCGGCCCTGTTTATCAAGCGGGTACATTATCAGGTAACCCAATTGCCATGGCAGCAGGCTTAAAATCGCTTGAATTATTATGCGCTGAAGGTCTACACGATGAACTAGAAGCTAAAAGTAAAGCAATTTGTGAAGGCTTTGAAGCCGCTGCGAAAAAAGCAGGCATTGCACTTACAACAAACTACGCAGGTGGAATGTACGGCTTCTTCTTTACTGATAAAGAAAAAGTAACTAGCTATCAACAAGCGACTGAGTGTGATTTAGAGCGTTTTAAAAAGTTCTTCCACTTAATGCTTGAAGAAGGCGTTTACCTAGCTCCTTCTGCTTTCGAAGCTGGCTTTGTGTGTGCTGAGCACTCTGAAAAAGAGATCAACGACACCATTGCAGCCGCAGAGCGCGCATTCGCGAAGCTTTAATCTAAAAAATAAAATAGGTCACTTTAATCGGTGGCCTATACTTCCAAACGTTTACCCCCTCAGAAAATAATAGATCAGATTATTTTCGAAAATTTAAAACCAAAAATATTATAATTAAAACATCATTTATACAAACCAAATGATTTTTTCCTGCATTTATATTTTAAAATGTAACGAAAACGACATAAAATTCCCAACAAACTGTTTTATAAGAATTAAAAGTAGAATTAAAACTTACTTAACGCAATTACATCAAATTACATCTGTGTATTTTTTGTATAAATAAGCAAAAAATATCAACTTTAGATCGTTCCAAGGCGTTTTTTTGTAAGTTTATCGTATTTGTAATATAAAAAATTGATCTGTATGTCCCTAATGTGTTACCAATTTGTTTCACGCTTTATTTAATGGTTAAAACTCCAAATAAATAAAAAACAAAGCGTGATGGTTATTAACAAACAATAACAAATCAAAAATCTAAAATTTCACAGGGAAAGCTCAATGAAAAACAACTTTTCAAAAACATTTAAGCGTTCATTCACAGCTGCAGCTGTTGCTATGACCTTAAGTGCAGCAATGCCTGCTATGGCTGACAATGTTAATGGTGCAATCAAAGGTAACATCATTACTCAGTCTGGTGTTTCTTTAGCTGGCGCAACAATCACCATTACCGATAAGTCAAAAGGTTATGAAAAAACTCTCATTGCAGATGCAAATGGCCAGTTTAATCTTAACCAAGTACCTGTTGGTAAATATAATGTAACAGTGTCACAAGCTGGTTTTGAAAAAGCACAGATCAACGATGTAATTATCGGTGTTGGTAAAACTGCACTACTCGAGATTCCATTGGTTGAAGGTAATATAGAACGTATTGCAGTTGTTGGTGGCGCAGTTCGTGCTGTTGACGTTTCGGTTACGGAATCATCATTGAACATTAGTTCAGAAGAACTTGAATTATTACCGGTTGCTCGTTCATTAACATCAGTTGCTTTACTAGCCCCTGGTGCAACTGAAGGTGATAGTCGCTTTGGTGATCAAGCATCATTCGGTGGCTCATCTGTCGCAGAAAACGCATATTACGTAAATGGTCTTAATATGACTAACTTCCGTAACGGTTTAGGTGGCGCAACCATTCCATTCTCAGCATATGATAGCTTCCAAATTAAGACTGGTGGTTATTCGTCTGAGTTTGGTCGAACAACTGGTGGCCTAATCTCTGCAGTAACAAAATCAGGTACGAATGAATTTCACTTTGGTGTTGAGTCAATTTACTCTCCTGATTCATTAAGAGAACAAGCACCAAATTCAGTTTACTTACAAAATGATCGTTGTGAGGCTGCTGATGGTCACTGTATTGGTGATTTATTTGTTAACAACCAAGATGACTATGTAAACTCATTTGAAACAAATATTTATGCTTCAGGTGCACTAATTGAAGATACGCTTTTCTTCTACGGAATTTATACATTCCGTGATATCGAAGAAGAGTACGGTAACGCTTCTCAAACCTCTCTAACAAAAGAAAAAGATGATGACCCTTACTATCTAGCGCGTATTGACTGGAACATTAATGATGATCATCAATTAATGCTTTGGGGTTTTAGCGATGAACGCACATACTCAGAAAGCACAATCGAAGATCCTAATGGCGTTGGGAACTACACAGTAGATGGCGGTACAGCTTATCACAAACGCGGTGGTGAAAGTTTTGCAGTACGTTATACAGGTAACCTAACTGATGACTTAAGCATGTCTGCTATGTATGGTGAAGTTAAATTCTCAGAAACTGATTATTCTGACTTTGATGACTGCCCTACTGGCTATGACGCAGACTTAGGTGTTGATACTACCTGTTATGTAAACTTCACTGTAGGCGCCAATGAAGATAAGCGCGAGCAATTGCGCGTTGACTTTGATTGGTACTTAAATGATGAGCATACATTAAGATTTGGTTATGACTCAGAAACCAATACATCAGATGCAACTACGATTAACTCTGGTGGTATTTACTACTACTACAGAACATACGAAGAAGGTGCTCGCCTTCCAAACGGTTATATTCTTCCAGAAGAAATGAAAACAACTCGTGTACGTAACTATAAGAATGGTGGTGCATTTGAAGTTGAAAACTGGGCGATTTATATCGAAGATCAATGGGCTGTTACAGATAACTTAACGTTAACTTTAGGTCTACGTAATGACAGTTTCACAAACTACAATGCTGATGGTGATGAATTTGTATCTATTGATAACCAAATTGCGCCAAGATTAGGTGCATCTTGGGATATCAATGGTGACGGTGACAGTAAATTATTTATTACCGCAGGTCGATATTACTTACCTGTTGCTGCAAATACGAACATTCGCCTTGCAGGTGCCGAAACTTATATCCACACTTGGTATGAGTATGAGGGTCTTAATGCTGACGGTACTCCTGTAGGTTTGAGCAATCAATTAGGTGATATCGCTATTTCAAATGGTGGTGACGGAACTGCAAAACCTTCAAACACCCTAGCAGATAAAGACCTTGAGCCTATGTATAATGATGAAATCATTGTAGGTTATCAAGCAGCGATTAATGATGACTGGTCTTGGAGCATCAAAGGTACATACCGCACACTGGGTAATCAAATAGATGATGGCTCATACATCTTTAGAGATGAAAATGGTGAATATCTTGGTGAAAACTGGTTCTTATTCAACCCAGGTAATGGCGCAACATTTAATTTTGACTTAGATGGTGACGGTGTAACTGAAGAGTATAGCTTCACAGCTGAAGAGCTAGGTTATCCTGAAGCTAAACGTCGTTACGCTGCCGTTGACCTTTCAATTGAGAAAAGTTGGGATGAGGTTTGGTCTTTAAAAGCACTATACACTTGGTCACATAACTACGGTAACACAGAAGGTTTTGTTAAATCTGATAATGGTCAAGATGATGCTGGTTTAACACAAGACTGGGATTACCCTTATCTTATGGATGGTGCTAACGGTAACTTACCAGCAGACCGTCGTCACAATATTAAAGTTTACGGTGCATACGCAGTTACTGAAAACTTCTTAGTAGGCGCAAATCTAAATGTTGCTTCTGGTCGTCCTTGGACAGCATTAGGTGCGGGCTATACACCAAACCCAGACTTATATGATTATGGCGATACTTATTATGTTGGTGATAAACGCTACCCTCGCGGCAGCATGGGAACAACTCCCTGGACAGCGCGATTAGATCTTAACTTTACGTACAACCTGCATTTTAATGACCAAAAAGTACGCTTCGCATTAGATATTTTCAATGTATTTGATGCAGCTACAGCAACTCGTTATGACGAAGTTGCTGAAATAGCGGCTGGTGATGACAGTGCAACATTTGGTTTAGCGGAAAGTTATCAATCTCCTCGTCGAGTCCAACTATCTGCTTCTTATGACTTTTAATTTCGATTAAATTAGTAAGATAAGCAACGATTCTAAAAGCCTCATTATGAGGCTTTTATTTTTTAATATTTACAACTAGTAGTGCTGCAATAATTAGTCGATATTTATCTGAAGTAAATCAAGCAACCTTATAAAATACAAGTGAAAGCATGAGGAAGGAGCAAGACTTCAAAATAAAATCATACTAATGGTAGGTTAATAGCTTTCACAGCATCAATGTCTGATTTAGGCATACAAGAATAACTAATTATTCTACAAGTCATCCAATAAAGTACTGCAATTCAAACTCTATAAACGTCAGTTCGCTTGCCAGAAACACTGAAGGAAGTGCATTCATGGCAATCTACAACATACAAAATTTAGCTCAATTATACATTGAGCTAAATAGTTTCAGGGCCAAGTTTAACGCTGACAATTAGGCCTTGGCTCAAACTCGCTGGCACGAATTGGAAGCTGTACAACCTTGCCGCATCCAGGAGGCGCTTGCAGGCCGGTTTCTTCGTTAATAAAGGCCCAACGAATAGAAGCTGGGCGTGTATCTGCTATAGCTTCAGGATTGAGTGGTTTAAGGTAGCGAATATAGGCTTCTAGTGCACCAACACTGCCTGTTAAACCAGTGCTCTTGTTATCGTCGCGACCAATCCATGCAACAGTAACTGTGTTTTGGTCAAAACCTGCAAACCAGCTATCGCGCAAGTCATTACTGGTACCTGTTTTACCAGCAAGCTGAATTGATGGAAAGTGGGCATTTAAACGCTTTGCTGTACCGTCTTTGGTCACTCGTTTCATTGCATATTTGGTCATGTAGATTGATGCATCGTCAAAGCGTTTTTGTGAGGTGACATCATGTTTATAAAGCACTTTACCTACTGAATCTGTCAGTGCTGAAATAGACGTTAACTCGCGGTACTGACCATCTGCAGCAAGCGTTGTATAAAGCTGCGCGACTTCAAAGCTAGAAAGCTCAAGTGCACCTAAAAGTAATGATGGATATTGATCAATACGCCCTTCTACACCTAAACGCTTCAAGGTATCAGCCACTTTATCTACACCAACATCAAGACCCGTGTTAACCGCAGGAATATTTATACTGTTACTAAATGCTTTGTATAGTGGCATTGGTCCGCGGAACTGCTTATCGAAGTTCTCTGGTTGCCATACTTTGCCCTGTTCGTTAGTCACTTGCAGTGGTGAGTCATCCACTAAAGTGGCAACATTAAACTGACCACTTTCAAATGCCGTTAAATATACTGCTGGCTTAACTAATGAGCCAATATTACGTTTGGTATCTAGTACACGGTTAAAGCCAAAATAACGTACGTCACGGCCTGCAACTAGCGCCGACACTCCACCTTTTTCAACATTAACAGAGATCATCGCTGCCTCAAGCTCTTCTGTTTTAGGGCGTTTTTCAAGATACGGCAAGCTTGCTTCAATCGACTCTTCCATAGCCGTTTGCTTTTGTAAGTCAAAATAGGTAAAGACACGTACTCCGGCATCTAACACTTGCTGATCTGGTAGTAGGCGCTTTAATTCTCGGTTAACTAATTCTAAGTAACCCGGATACGACTTTTGCAGGCTGTCTTTCATTGGTGCAATATCAATAGGACGCTTTAATGCCGCGCGATATTCACGTGTATCAATAAGCTTGTTTTCAACCATTAATCGCAGCACTAAATCACGGCGCTCCATTGCGCGCTCACTATAACGGCGCGGATTGTAATACGATGGCCCTTTTACCATAGCAACTAACAACGCAATTTGGTCGTATTCAAGTTCATCCACAGGTTTTGAGAAATAAAACTCAGCGGCTAGGCCCATACCATGAACACCTTGATTGTAAGACTGACCTAAATACACTTCATTGAGGTAGGCCTCTAAAATTTCATCTTTGCTGTAGCGGTAATCTAGAATTAAGGCAATTAGCGCCTCATTAAATTTACGTACCAAAGAGCGCTCACGAGTTAAGTAGATATTTTTTGCTAACTGCTGAGTTAAAGTACTGCCGCCCTGTACGGTACGCCCTGCTTTGATATTGCTATACAAAGCACGCATAATTGACCACACCGATACGCCGTGATGGTCATAGAAATTACGGTCTTCAACCACCAGCAAGGTGTCTTTTAGCATTGGCGGAAATTTATCAAGCGGTACAAACTCACGATCTTGCTTTGAGTCATTACCGATACGTGCAATTTGTACTGGCTCTAACCGTGCGCTATTCAAGCGGCGACCAAATTTATCTTTAATAGTTGCTAACTTTTGTCCCGAAAAACGCAGCTCAATAACGTGTGCATCTTCAAGGCCGTCATAAAATTCAAATTCACGGCGATACACTTTAATGCTGTTAGCAGATTTAACATACTGACCTGTACGGCTGAGTTTATTTACTGAAGAGTAATTTAAGCGGTTTAACTCCCAAATAACTTCTTGCTGGGATAAATATTGTCCAGGATAAAAACTCATTGCACGCGCATAGACTTGGGCTGGTAACTGCCACTTATTCCCCTCAAATTGGCGGGTAATTTTGGCATCAAGGTAAATAAGGTACAGTGTCATAGCAATGACAACTGCTAAAGAAAGCTTCCAAAATATTGACCAAAGCTTTCTTAGAATCCCCGCTTTAGTAGCATTTTTAGGTGAATTTTTACGCTTAGAAGAAGAGCGTGAAGATGCCGCTTTAGTTTTTGATGACGACTTTTTTGCAGGTGTTTTTTTATCAGCCATTGAGTTCGCTATTGATCAGTTAATTTTACAGGACAAGCTAGGCAATATTAACACCTGTAAAATTAACAGTCACTTAAACTCGGTTAGCGTGTGCACAACCATAGCGAGTGAATTACGGCAGGAATAAAAAAGATAAAACATAAAATAATGTTAATGATTAAATCTTTACCTGCTCCCGCTTTTAAAAATACCGCAACAGGCGGTAAAAATAGCGAGATAATAATAAGCAACAGTTTGTTATCCATAATTTTTCCTTGTTAGATTGGAACCTTAAGCATAGCTAATAATTGACTAAATCGCCTATCAGAAAAGACTTATTTAATTGCAAAAAAGCCCTACCTAAGTAGAGCTTTGATTTGAACACACAATGATTTGTTTTTGTGCGTGTAAAAACACGCACAAAGATTAGTTACTACGAACTGATACAAACTCAGGGTACGCATCAATACCACAGTCATGTTGATCCATACCGTTTAGTTCTTCTTCTTCGGTAACGCGGATACCCATAGTATTTTTTAGAATTGCCCATACGATTGATGACGCGATAAACACAAATCCTAAGATACATACTAAGCCAATCAACTGATTAACGAAGGTTGCATCTGAGTTTGAAAGTGGTACTAACATAATACCTAAAGCACCACATACACCGTGTACAGAGATAGCACCTACAGGGTCATCGATTTTAGCTTTATCAAGTGCAACGATGCTAAATACAACCAAAGAACCACCAAGTAGACCCAGTAAACAAGCAAGTAATGGTGTTGGTGATGCAGGCTCAGCTGTAATAGTTACCAGACCAGCTAATGCACCATTAAGCACCATAGTTAGATCGGCTTTGCCCCAAAGTACTTTACACACCATAAGTGCAGCAATTGCACCACACGCAGCGGCAGCGTTAGTATTAACGAAGATTTTACCTACTGCTGTTGCATTTTCAGCGTCAGAGATAAGCAGTTGTGAACCACCGTTGAAGCCAAACCAACCCATCCAAAGGATTAATGTACCTAGTGTTGCTAACGGTAGGTTAGAACCAGGAATTGGGTAGATTTCACCGTTTTTGCCATATTTACCTTTACGAGCACCTAGGAAAAGCACACCTGCAAGAGCGGCTGCTGCACCTGCGCCATGAACAATTGCAGAACCAGCAAAGTCAACAAAGCCCATCTCAGATAAGAAGCCTGCGCCCCAAGTCCAGTAACCTTCGATTGGGTAAATGAAACCAGTTAAAACAACAGTGAAAATTAAGAATGCCCATAACTTCATACGCTCAGCAACCGCACCAGATACGATTGACATAGCCGTTGCTACGAACACAACTTGGAAGAAGAAATCAGACTCTAAAGAGTGATCTGCATCAGCAGCTTGAGTGCCAATTAATGCACCAAATGAAGGGATAAAACCACCTTCTGCGTTATCAACATACATGATGTTGTAACCCACTAATAAAAACATAGTGCAGGCAATAGAGAATAGTGCTACGTTTTTGGTTAGTATTTCTGTTGTATTTTTTGCACGCACTAAACCTGCTTCTAGCATAGCGAAACCAGCCGCCATCCACATTACTAAAACACCCGACATCAAAAAGTAAAATGTGTCGAGCGAGAACTTCAACTCTACAATCGTGTTTTCCATAATTCCCCCTTAAATTGCTTCTTCATCAAGTTCGCCTGTACGAATACGGACGATTTGGTCTAGGTCGTAAACAAAAATTTTGCCGTCACCAATTTTGCCTGTTGAAGCAATTTTTGTGATGGTTTCAACAACGCGTTGACAATTTTCGCTACGAGTTGCAATTTCAAGTTTGATTTTTGGAATAAAATCGACTTGGTATTCAGCTCCACGATATAGTTCAGTGTGACCACGTTGACGGCCAAAGCCTTTAACGTCGACAACTGTCATCCCCTCAATGCCTAAATCAGCCAGTGCTTCACGCACATCATCAAGTTTGAATGGCTTTATTATTGCACTAATCATTTTCATAGTGGCCCCCTTCGGACGCTTATTGTTATCCTGTTGGTGTATGTAATCCAACCTTTGTGCCACTATTTTTTATTATTAATATTCAATGATTTATATTTTAATATTGGTTTTTGAACAAAAAAAATGCACCCATATGGTGCATTTTATTAACAATTAACCTGAGCTGGTGCAATTTACTCAATTATTGAATAACTAAGCAATTTCGCTGTTGTTGCTTGGCTTGATATAGCGCTTTATCTGCAATACGCATAGCAGCTGTTAACGACACTTTTTGAAATGGAGTCATACCAATACTCATGGTCAATGAGTAAGGCTCACCATTAATAGAAAAGGCATGGCTGGCTAACTGCTCTCTAAATGTATTTAATCGCTGCTCTGCCTTTTTTAGATCCATATTATTGAGCACAACTGCAAACTCTTCACCACCAATACGTGCCACGGTAAAATCATCAAACTTTGCTTTTAAGAATGATGCAACTTGCTTAAGCGCCTGATCACCCGCTTCGTGACCAAATTGATCATTAACATTCTTGAAGTAATCAATATCAAGCAAGGCTAAAACATTCTCTTGTTCAACATTCTTTAATATTTTTTCGGCGTATTGATAAAAATAGCGTCTATTGTGTAAGCCTGTTAAATGGTCGCGATATGCACTTTCTTTAATATCGGCTATTAGAGCGAGTTGTTCCATGGTTTGCATAACACGGCAATGAAACTCTTCATTCATAAATGGCTTTGTTAAAAAGTCATTAGCACCGTATTTAATAAAGCGCGCCGATAAACCATGCTTACCAGCCCCCGACAAACCAATAATGGCTAAGTCATCGCGGCCGCGGAAATTACGCACCGCTTTAACCAACTCAAAACCATCCATTGTTGGCATTGCATAGTCAGTAAGTAACAATTTAATTTCTGGGTCGTCTTTGAGCATTTGCAACGCTTGCTCACCATCTTGGGCATCACTCACTGCAAATAATTGCTTTTCGAGCATTTGCTTCATTAAAGTGCGGCTCAATACTGAGTCATCAGCCACCAGCGCTTTGCTACCATCGTTTCTGAGTAATTGTGCAACTAACTTTATTGCGTAATGGTACGAATCACGATTATCTTTAACGACATAATCAACCACACCAAGCTCTAACATTTGTTGGCGGATGTACTCATCAATTTTAGAGGTCAAGACAACGGTCGGAATATTCTTTGAAAGCGTGTACTTAGCCACTTCACCATTCATTGCATCTGGCAAGGTTAAATCGACCAATGCTAATGTATAATCGTGTTCAGCAATTAAATTTATCCCTTCTTTTAGGGACCACGCAAAGTCGACAGCGACATCGAGATAGTGAGCAGCCAAGTGACGTAACACTTGCTGCACCACCTTACTGTCTTCAACAACTAACACTCTTTGCATTATAACTTCTCTTTCTAAGCGCACGTGCACAGATTATAAACACGCTAAATATACGCCATTTTTCAATCTAGCTAAATAATTAAGCAAATTATCTTTAGTAAAAAAAAGGATTTTTTTGTTATTTGCTCATGATTTTCGGTTAATTTCCACTTCAACAGCGAATATTGGTCACTAGTCTCATTAGTTTGTCATCGAGTTAGCTTTAATTTTTAATAGCTATAAATCGAATAATAAGGAATCAACATGAAACTAGTTAGTTTTATTGGCTTATCGGTAACAGCACTGACACTGACCTTTAGCACTCCTAGCTTTGCAGATAACGCACGTCGCATTGATGTCGACAGCAAAGTAGTCACAGAGCATAAAGCACGCATTAACGGCGAGCGCTTTTCATATACCGCCGCCACTGGTACGCAACCCGTTTGGGATGAGCAAGGCAATGCCGTTGCAACGTTGCAATATACTTATTATACCCGTGACAAAGTAGACGATAGAACAAAACGCCCTCTGGTATTTTCATTCAACGGTGGCCCAGGTTCTGCATCAGTGTGGATGCACCTTGCTTATACTGGACCACGTGTATTAAAAATTGATGACGAAGGCTACCCTGTTCAACCTTATGGCGTAAAAGATAACCCTTATTCAATTTTAGACGTAGCAGATATTGTTTATATCAACCCGGTTAATACCGGCTATTCACGTGTACTTGAAAACGAAAAGGGTGAGCTGCCTAGTAAATCAGATCAACAAAAAATGTTTTTTGGTGTTAACGCTGACATCAAATACTTAGCAGAGTGGCTAAATACCTTTGTTTCTCGCAACGAGCGCTGGCGCTCACCTAAGTTTTTAATTGGTGAGAGCTATGGTACAACACGTGTATCAGGTCTTGCGCACGAATTACAAAACCGCCAATGGATGTATATCAACGGCGTTATTTTAGTCTCACCAACTGAGATTGGTATTAAACGTGAAGGCCCCGTAGAAGCAGCTAACCGCCTACCTTACTTTGCAGCAACAGCTTGGTACCACAAAGCCCTCAGCGCAGATTTACAAGCAAAAGACTTAGACGAGTTACTTCCTGAAGTAGAACAGTTCACCGTAAATAAGTTCTTACCAGCAATTGCTAAAGGTGGCTTTTTACCTGCAGATGAAAAGCGTGCAATTATCAAACAAGCAGCAAAATACGCAGGCTTATCTGAGAAGTTTGTTGAGCAAAACAACCTTGATATTCCAACTAATTTCTTTTGGAAAGAATTATTACGTGACCGCGGTCAAACTGTTGGTCGTTTAGACTCTCGTTATCTAGGTATTGATAAACGTGATGCTGGTGAGTCACCAGATTACTGGGCTGAGCTTACCTCATGGTTACACTCATTCACGCCAGCAATTAACTATTACCTACGTGAAGAGCTTAACTACAAAACAGATATCAAATATAACCTATTTGGTAATGTTCACCCGTGGGATCGCAGCGGCAACAATACCGGCGAAAACTTACGTTTAGCAATGGCGCAAAACCCTTACTTAAATGTAATGATTCAATCAGGTTACTATGATGGTGCAACTAACTACTTTGATGCTAAGTACACAATGTGGCAATTAGACCCAAGTGGTAAAATGAAAGATCGCCTAAGCTTTAAGGGTTATCGCAGCGGACACATGATGTATTTACGTCATGCAGATCTTGAGTCTTCAAATAATGATCTACGCGAGTTTATCCTTAACTCGTTGCCAGCTGAAGGCAAAGCAGCAAAATACTAAATAAATATTTTGTTCATTTATAAAGAAAAAGCCCGTTTTGTACGGGCTTTTGTTTATCCATTGATCTATTTAGGTTTATACTTTTGTTATCTACATTAAGGATTAGGATAACTAAAAGATGGCAGACAAATTTCGTGTGATGTTTGCAGGACTTGAGGCTGGTATTGATCAAACACATGCCACAGAGCAACTAGCTAGCAAGCTTAAAACCAGCACAAACAAAGTAGCTGGATTTTTCGAGCATAAGCCAATATTCGCTCCTTGCGAGCAAGAAAAGGCTCTTAAGCAAGCGAAGCTATTAGCCAGTGTAGGTATAAAAGCAAAGCTACAACCTCTTAGCCAATCGCAATCCACTAGCAGCCTAGATGCAAAGCAACGTGATGAACGTATATTTGATGCGCTTGATTACATCACTAGTAGTTTGATCCGCCTAGAAGAAAAGCTCGATGACTTAGAACAACGTTTACCTGATGTTGAAAAGAGCAGTAATAGCGATCAAGATGAAAGCTGGCAAGATGATGAGCTTCTACTTGATGAAGAACTCGCTGAACCTGTAAAAAAACGCTCAAATACCCTACTCTACTCTTTGATTGCGATGGTGATTGTTTTATTGATCATTCTTGGTATTGTGGAGTTATTCCCTGAGCTTTTCTCTTTCTTAGAAAGTTGATGTATATATTGACATGAGCAACACACGAACAGAAATTAGACAATCCATCCGAAAAAAGCGTAATTCACTGACCGAAGAGCAGCAAAAAAATGCAGCAATTACGCTTAAAATGAAATTTACTCAACACATAAAATCATTAGAAACTCCTCAAAAAGCGCGTATAGGCATCTATTTTAGCAATGATGGAGAGCTTGACACATCATTGTTAATTAAAGATTTATGGCAAAAAAACCACTCTTTATACCTACCTATTATTCATCCCTTCAACGGTACAACTTTATACTTTCAGAGGTATGAAGAAAATTCACCCATGACTGTTAATCGCTATGGTATCTTGGAGCCCAAGTTGAATTGCAGTCAAATATGTCCTTTAGACAAGCTTGATATTTTACTTATGCCATTAGTGGCATTTGACGATCAAGGTAACCGTTTAGGAATGGGCGGTGGGTTTTATGACAAAACGTTGGCTCGGTATTACCAAGAAAATTGGCAAAAACCGATATTAATCGGTCTTGCGCATCAATGTCAGCATGTAGCTGCATTACCTATTGAATCGTGGGATGTACCGTTAAAACACATTATAACCCCAGAGAAAATCTACCAATGGTAAGCAAACTCTTTGTATACTATAGGCCTCTCTGATAGCTAACTGAGCACATAATTATGACGCAAGATGAATTAAAAAAAGCCGCTGCCTGGGCAGCACTCGAGTTTGTAAATGAAAACACCATTGTTGGTGTAGGTACAGGCTCTACAGTGAATCATTTTATTGATGCACTTGGTACAGTAAAAGACACCATTGTTGGTGCAGTTTCAAGCTCTGAAGCTTCTACTGAAAAGTTAAAAGCACTCGGTATTGAAGTGTTTGAGTTAAACGACGTATCAAGCCTTGATGTGTATGTTGATGGCGCAGACGAAATCAACCCACATAACGAAATGATCAAAGGCGGTGGTGCTGCGCTAACACGCGAGAAAATCGTTTCAGCGGTAGCAAAACAATTTGTTTGTATTGTTGATGAATCAAAAGAAGTTGCAACATTAGGCGCATTTCCACTTCCAGTTGAAGTGATCCCAATGGCACGCAGTTATGTAGCCCGCGAGCTTGTAAAACTAGGTGGAGATCCAGTTTACCGTGAAGGTGTTGTAACTGATAACGGCAACGTCATTTTAGATGTGCACAATTTAGACATCAGCAATGCCAAAGAATTAGAGCTAACAATCAACCAGATTGTTGGTGTAGTAACAAACGGCTTATTTGCCCATCGCGGTGCAGATAAAGTCATTATAGGCACCAAAAATGGGCCGCAAATAAAGTAAATAGGAATGAGGATATGAGTAAGGTATCGTTAGCAAAAGACAAAATTAAAATTCTCTTGCTGGAAGGCGTGCACCAAAGTGCTGTAGAAACGCTTAAACGTAATGGCTACAGTAATATTGATTACGTAAAAACTTCCTTACCTGAAGACGAGCTCATCGAGCGCATTAAAGATGTGCACTTTGTAGGCCTTCGTTCTCGCACTCATATTAGTGAAGCGGTATTAGAAGCAGCAGAAAAGCTAGTCGCTATCGGCTGCTTCTGTATCGGTACTAACCAAGTCGACCTGCAAGGTGCCCGTGAGCGTGGTATTGCGGTATTTAACGCACCATTCTCAAACACTCGTTCTGTTGCAGAATTAGTACTTGGTGAAATCTTATTATTACTTCGTGGTATTCCACAGCGTAATGCCCTAGCACACCGTGGCGGTTGGTTAAAATCAGCCAACGGTTCATTTGAAGCGCGTGGTAAAACCTTAGGTATTATTGGTTACGGCCACATTGGTACACAGCTAGGTATCATGGCAGAAAATATCGGTATGAACGTTGAGTTTTATGATATTGAAGACAAACTAACACTCGGTAACGCAACGCAAGTTCATAACCTAACTCAGTTATTACAGCGTGCTGATGTTATTAGCTTACACGTACCAGAAACACCGCAAACGAAGAACCTAATTGGTATGGCAGAGCTTGAAGTAATGAAGCAAGGCGCAATTCTAATTAACGCTTCTCGCGGAACAGTTGTTGATATTGATGCACTGGCTGAATCACTTCGTGAAAACAAGCTAAGCGGTGCTGCAATCGATGTATTCCCTGTAGAGCCAAAATCAAATGATGAAGAGTTTGTATCACCGTTACGCGAGTTCGATAACGTGATTTTGACACCACACATTGGTGGTTCAACACAAGAAGCACAAGAAAATATCGGTATTGAAGTAGCGGGCAAACTTGCTAAATACTCAGATAATGGTTCAACCATTACTGCAGTTAACTTCCCTGAAGTATCCCTGCCTGAACTTGCAAACCGCAGCCGTTTGTTACACGTACACCACAACCGCCCAGGTGTTCTAACGCAAATTAACCAAGCGTTCGCACAGCACGGTATCAACATCGCAGCCCAGTACTTACAAACTGACGAAGCGATTGGTTACGTAGTAATTGATGTCGATACAGACCAATCAGAAGTCGCTCTTAAAGAGCTAAGTGCTGTTGAAGGTACAATCAGAGCACGTATCCTTCACTAATCGTTGGCATATCGAATAAATAAAAAAGCGCAACCAGTTAAACTGCTTGCGCTTTTTTTGTAGGACAAAACTTTAAGGTAGGTTGGTTTGAGCGCTGCGAAACCCAACACGGGAACCCAGCTTTAAACCGTAAATTTCAAGCTCTAAGCCATAAATAGCTTACCGTAGACGTAAAATTTATTTCGCGCGAATTTACACTCCCAACCTCCTTTAAATTATTTAACAGGTTCAGGTTATTTATGTTAATTCTCAGATATCGACATAATGCATCACTATGCTCAAATCAGCCTCGGCTTGAATATTAAGTTTATAATTTCCCATCCTTACTCGCTTCTTCCTTTAAACTAGCTAACATTTGACTTGGTGATTGATCTGAGAGTCCTCTTTTCTCTCCTTCTCACAACCACACTTCCCTGTGTAAATCACGCCGATGAGTCAGTAAATTTTACTCATCGGTTTGCGGTTTTTCAGTGTCTTTATTCTGCTGTTTTTCGCTTATCATGGCGTTTAGTTTCTCACCGCCTTTGATGCCAAAATCTAATGTGCGGATTGGGAATGGGATGGTCATGTCAGCTTCGCTTAGGGCGTTTCTAACTGCCACAACAGCCTTGTGACGAACGGTCATGAAATTCGCTTCGCCGGGGTATTTAATCCAAAACCAAACCAGTAAGTTGACGCTGCTATCACCAAAGCTTTCGGCGTAAACGGCGGTTTCTTCTTGCTTAATAACAAAATCAAACTCATTGATTTTTTTAACAATCGCCTCAGCGGCTTGCTCGGGATCGTCGGCATATGAAATACCCACAGGCACCTCGATACGACGCACACCTAAGGTGCTGTAGTTACTGAGTATGTTCCTAAATAAAATCTTGTTAGGGACTAAGATAAGTTGCCCATAAAAGTTCTCAATGAGGGTGTTTCTAAGGTTAATCGCCCGTACAGTACCAAACACGCTTTCGGTGCGAATAACATCGCCAGTTTTAAATGGTTTGCGAATACCCATAGCAATACCCGCTATAAGGTTCTCTGTCATGTCCTGAAAGGCAAAACCAATCGCAAGACCAACAATACCAGCACCAGCAAGTAAAGAGGTGACTGTGCCTCTGAGACCCAAGAAATCAAGGGCTACAAATAAGCCTACACATAGCACAATAACCTTTGCTATTGATGACATTAAGTCTGCTATTTGCGAAGACTCTAATGAGCGACGTAATAGCTTTCTGAGCATTGAACCAACAAGACGCGCCAGCAATGAAAATACAATGGTGATAACTACTGCGACAATAAAGTTTGGAATATGGCTTATGATGATATCAATCCAGCCACCGAGTTTTTCTTCTATTAGCTTTTCAGCTTCACTTACTGTCGGAATTTTTAACATTTTTATACCTTGATGAATTAATTACACAACAGGGTATTTTGCAAGATAAGCGCCATTTCTAATTGGGTGTATTAAAACCATAAAAAAAGCCGTGCTAAGCACGGCTTCTCTAATTCATTTTGCTAAAAATTAGTTCTGCTCTTCGCGTAAGAAAACAGGCTCTAATTCTTTTGCTGTTGCATCGCTACTAAAGTAATAACCTGCAACGGTGAAATCTTTTAAATCACTCAATTGGGTAATTTTATTTTCAATGATGTAACGCGCCATCATACCGCGGGCTTTTTTCGCATAAAAGCTAATCACTTTATATTGGCCGTTTTTACAGTCTTTAAAATGCGGCGTAATGATTTGCGCATTTAACGCTTTTTTATCAACTGCTTTAAAATACTCGTTCGAAGCAAGGTTTACTAAATACTTACTATCTTGCTCAGCAAGTACCGTATTAAGCTTTTCGGCGATGACACTGCCCCAAAACTGATACAAGTTTTTACCACGTGGGTTTTCAAGTTTAGTACCCATCTCAAGACGGTAAGGCTGCATTAAATCTAACGGCTTCAGCACACCGTAAAGGCCAGACAAGATACGTAAGTGTGACTGCGCGTAATTGAGGTCTGAACTGGTTAATGATTGTGCATCTAAACCACCGTACACATCGCCATTAAAAGCCAACACGGCTTGTTTTGCGTTATCTTGCGTGAATGGCTGCGACCACTCGGAGAATCGTGCTGCGTTTAAACCAGCTAGTTTATCGCTGATTTTCATTAGGCTACCAATTTGCGCTGGTGTTAAATCACGGCAAACTGACATTAACTCTTCGCTATGCTCGAGTAATTCAGGTTGAGTGAATTTATCGGTCGTGGCTGGGGTTTCGTAATCTAAATTCTTTGCAGGTGAAATAACAGTGATCATACTTAGCTATTGACTTGTAATTTATTTGATGTCAATTTCAACATTAATTGAATCAAAATGCACGTTTTGTTTCGTCCTGCCTTTATCCGCTGCTCTTTCATACATAATGTTCTAGTTTTCTATATTAAGGACATTTGACCTATTAAACACTGTCATAGTGTTGCAGCATAAAGGTGGCTATAATGGATATTCTTTTAACTTGCTTGGAATGAGGAAAGCAAATGACTTCAGCACTACAAAGGCTTAAACAGCATTCATCTATTGTTGCAGATACAGGTGATATCGAAGCTATCAAAAAGCACCAACCAGAAGATGCGACAACTAATCCGTCTTTACTTTTAAAAGCCAGTGAAATTGAAGCGTACAAGCCTTATTTAGATAAAGCGTGGCAATATGCCAAAGAAACCGAGCAAGATGCAGCTAAACAACTTGAGCTAGCTTGTGATTACTTTGCTGTTTTAATTGGTAAAGAAATCAGTGAAATTGTTCCAGGTTATATCTCAACAGAAGTAGATGCGCGTTTATCATTTGATACGCAAGCGACAATCGATAAAGCCCACACTTTATTGAGCCTGTACGAAAAAGAAGGTGTGAGCAAAGATAAAATCCTGATCAAAGTTGCATCAACGTGGGAAGGCATCAAAGCCGCTGAGCAATTAGAGAAAGAAGGCACTAAGTGTAACTTAACGCTGTTATTCTCTGAAGCACAAGCTCGCGCATGTGCCGATGCGAACGTATTTTTAATTTCACCATTCGTTGGCCGTATCCTAGACTGGCATGTTGCTAACGGTATGGAAAAGCCAACTGATCCACTGAACGATCCTGGTGTGCAATCGGTTCGTAGTATCTACGAATTCTACAAACGTCACGATTACAAAACAGTGGTAATGGGCGCAAGCTTCCGTAATACAGGCGAAATCATCGCGCTTACAGGTTGTGATAAGTTAACCATTAGCCCTGCACTTTTAGAAGAGCTAGGTCAACTAACTGATGCACAAGAATACCTGCTAGATAACGACTTTACTGTTGAAGAAAAACCAGCACCACTGACTGAAAGCCAGTTCCGTTGGTTACATAACCAAGATGCAATGGCAACAGAAAAGCTCGCTGAAGGTATTCGCTCGTTCGCAGAAGCACAAATTGAATTAGAAGCTCGTTTTAAAGCAATGTAATTCAAATTACAGCATTTTTTAAAACGCCACCTCCCGGTGGCGTTTTTGTTTCTGAAATAACTAATTCCTTGATCTATTCATCTATCAATCACAGTTCTGTAACATTATCGTCACTTTTTTGTTCTATTTTTACCTTGCCTATGGTATACGTATTTCCGAGGTTCAAAAAATAAATGGGAGAAGTTCATGGATAGCCTAGACGATATTTTAGAAATATTAGAAGGTCCTGGTAAAACAAAAAAGACCTCCACAAAAAATAAAAAAAGAAAATGGCGCGAAATCGAAGCGTTAAAAGATAAACACAGATTACGTAAAGAACTAAAGGAGCTTGATTACTTTACTGATAGTATTGACATAGACGAATTAGATTTTTTGTAAAATAAAGGCCCTTATTATGGGCCTTTTACGTTTTTGTTATAAAATTTGTGGTAATGACCAATTGATCGGTTTTTTGTTTTGATCAATAAGCATTTGGTTTGTCTTAGAAAAGTGCTGACAACCAAAAAAACCTCGATGAGCAGAAAGCGGTGACGGATGCGGACCTTGGATCACATGATGACGCGAGGTATCAATGTGTTTACCTTTTTTCTGTGCATGTGCGCCCCATAAAATAAACACCACACCTTCACAGTGTTGATTAATAAGCGCAATCACTGCATCGGTAAATTGCTCCCAGCCAAGCTGCTTATGAGAATGAGCCTGCCCTTGTTCAACAGTAAGTACGGTATTAAGTAAAAACACCCCTTGCTCTGCCCAACTTTGCAAGTAACCGTGGTGGGGTATCTCAAACCCATCAATATCTGTGGCTAGTTCCTTGTATATATTCTTTAATGATGGCGGTAGTTTTTTAACCTGCGGCAATACCGAAAAACACAAACCATGGGCTTGGCCTTCTCCGTGATAAGGGTCTTGCCCTAAAATAACCACTTTGACTTCGCTCAGTGGTGTGGCATCAAAAGCTGAGAATACCTGCTCATCTTTTGGATAAACGGTCACACCTGCTGCGCGTCTATCAGCTACATATTGCAAGGTTTCTTGCATGTAGGGTTTAGCAAGCTCGGTATCTAGAAATGTTTGCCAATCGATCATTTTGAAGCCTGTATTTGCTGACGAGAAATGTCTATTTTACCACACATATCGCTTAAACCATCTAGCATACGGGTTGTAAAACGATGCAATAGATCTGCGTTCACACTAATAAACTGGTTATGCTGCACTGCCGGCAGTTCAGGCCATTGACGCCAGTCTATCTTCGGTTGCGGCTTTTTAGTTTTTTCGTCTGGAATAATAATCGCCTCAGGTTTAGCAACCAATACATTTTCAATACTAATGCGCGGGTAATCAGTATCGCTATTAGCAAACACATTCTCAGCATGGCAAATAGTTAAAAGCTGATTAATCCAGGTATTTCCGCCAATTGTCATCATCGGCTCTGGCCATAATTGATAAAAAACAGGCACGGCTTTTTTACCTTGCTGAGAGGCACGAATTGCATTGAGTTTAGCTGCAAACTCATTGGCCACCTTATCTGCCTTAGTTTGTAAATGCGTAAGCGTGCCGAGCTTACGTAATTCATCAGCAACATTATCAACTTGATCCGGATTACTATAAGCAACAGGAATACCTAGCTTTTCGATATAAGCGAGGTCATCAGCTTTATTTCCTGTCTTCCACGCTAAAACAAGATCTGGCTTAAGTGACAGTAACTTTTCCATATTGACGCCGTAATACCCACCAACACGTTCAATATCATTCGCTTGTGCTGGGTAATCAGCAAAATCAACCGTACCAACGATACGATCGCCAGCACCTATCGCAAACAGGTTTTCAACAATGTGCGGTGCTAAAGCAACAATACGCTGTGGCTCTTTAATTTCATGAGCGTGTGCAAGTGCGGGTAAATTTAATAAAAAACCTAAGAGTGCAAACTTGATGGGTTTCATGTTAATAATCGAACCCTTTTTGCGCTTTAATGCCAGCATCAAAAGCATGTTTTACGTTTCTAACTTCACTGACTGTGTCAGCCAAGTCGGTCAATTTACGGTGTGCACCACGTCCTGTAATAATCACCGATTGCATGGCTGGTCGAGAGCTTACTGCCTCTAACACTTCGTCTAAGTCAATATAGCCGTAAGTGATCATATAGGTTATTTCGTCTAGCATAACGAGGTTAATCGACTCATCCTTGAGCATTCTTTTCGCTTCTTGCCATGTCACTTGTGCAGCTGCGGTGTCTGACTCTTTGTTTTGTGTCTCCCAGGTAAAACCGGTGTTCATAATAACAAATTCAACCCCTGCTTTTTCGAGTAGGTTACGCTCACCGCACTCCCAAGTCCCTTTAATAAACTGACACACAGCTGCTTTCATTCCGTGACCAACAGCGCGTGCGACAGTACCAAATCCAGAGGTAGATTTGCCCTTACCATTACCAGTTATGACCTGAAAAATACCTTGCTCTTTTTGCGCAGCAGCAATACGTTCATCGACTTTTTCTTTTACTTTTTGCTGGCGCTGTTGGTGCTTATCTTGATTCTGTTCGCTCATTGTTGTTCCTTATGACTCTAAGTTGAAGTTCTCATAAATATTGATGATTTGTTCAATATCGAGATTCTCTGCTACCACATTGGCTAAACGGCTTAGCTGCTGTTCACGGTTTAAGTTAATATCAATCGGCTTTATTTGGCTATTTGGTGCAAGCCAAGTAGTTAGCTCAGCTACTCCCTCTGGCGTATCGAACAAGCCATGTAAGTAAGTACCTGCTATTTGGTTATCATCACTAATAAAGCCATCCACTTTAAATCCACTTGGGTGATTATTAAAACTCAAGAATGGCTTTTCAAGTGCGGGCCCTTGGCTTATACCAGCGTGAATTTCATAGCCTGAAATTGTTTTACCACTACGATTTAAATGAAGCATGCCAGTGACTTGGTTTAGTACTTTTTGCTGCCCTAACTGCGTTTCAAAGTCAGCCAACCCTAGCCCTTCTGCGCTGCCTAAATTGGATTCAACAGCATGTGGATCAGCAAGATAGTTGCCTAACATTTGCAGCCCACCACATACTCCGAGCACTTTACCGCCATAGCGTAAATGACGTTTTATTTGTGTGTGCCAACCTTCATTTTTTAAAAACGCTAAGTCGTTAAGGACATTTTTACTGCCCGGAATAATAATCAGATCAACACTTGGAATAGTCTGGGTATGACGTACATACTGTAAATCGATTTCTGGTTGTAATCGCAGTGCATCAAAGTCAGTGTGATTACTAATATGAGGTAGCAATAGCACTACTATGCGCAATTGTGGTTTATCTACCTGATTGCTTATAGCAACGGCATCTTCAGCATCTAGTGCTAAGTCATGTAAATAAGGTAACACCCCAAGCACAGGCTTGTTGGTGTATTGCTCTAACCAATCAAGACCGCCTTGCAATAACGCAATATCACCCCGAAAACGGTTAATCACAAAGCCTTTAACGCGCGCCTGCTCTGAGTCAGACAACAAGGCTAACGTTCCGACTAAATGGGCAAACACCCCGCCTTTGTCGATATCGGCGATAATGATCACCGGGCAATCTACCGCCTCAGCATAGCCCATATTGGCAATGTCGTTTTCGCGCAGGTTTATTTCTGCAGGGCTCCCAGCACCTTCAACAACCAGTAATTCAAAACGTTCACTTAAACGCTGCTGCGAAGTAAGAACCGCATCCATCGCCACTTTTTTGTAGTCGTGATAACTGTCCGCTTCCATATTCGAAAGCGCTTTACCATGAACGATTACCTGCGCCCCAGTATCACTGTTAGGTTTTAATAAGATAGGGTTAAAATCGACTTCTGCGGGCACTTTTGCCGCTACAGCTTGCAAAGCTTGTGCTCGGCCTATCTCGCCACCATCTGCGGTTACGGCACTATTTAACGCCATATTTTGTGGCTTAAAAGGTGCAACCTTAATGCCTCGCTCTGCAAAGATCCGACAAAGTGCTGCAACAAGGGTGCTTTTGCCTGCATCTGAAGTTGTGCCTTGCACCATTAATGTTTTCATCATTGTTCTCTTTTCAAAGTTTGTGCAAGACCTGCAATCACAAACTCAACACGTGCAACTTGCTGTGCTAAGGCTTGATGCAACCAACCTGAATGATCAACAAACTGACGGCTTAATTCACCGAGCGGCACAATGCCATGACCCACTTCATTGCTGACAAAAATCACCTCACCAGACAATTGCGATAGCACATCGAGTAAGGCCGCTTTTTGCTCAAGCCAAAATGCTTCACCCTGCTGGCATAAGCAATTACTCAACCACAAGGTTAAACAGTCCACTAAAATACAGTTTTCAGCTTGGCTATACTGTCGTAATGTTTTAGCCAAATGCAAAGGCTCTTCAATAAGTTGCCAATGCTTAGCGCGCTCTGCTTGATGCCTATTAATTCGGGCTGTCATTTCTTCATCACCCGCATTTGCTGTAGCAATGTAGATAAGTGGCTTGTCTGAATTTATTGCCAGCTGCTCAGCAAAACGGCTTTTACCGCTGCGAGCACCGCCTAAAATTAAAGTATGTTGTTGGCTCATAACATACTCACTAGACATAAGTAGGTAACAAGCTCAGATACTTGCTGGGCAGCACCTAAGCAATCGCCGGTATAGCCAGATAACTGCTTTTCAAACCAGCGCTTCAATAGTAAACGAGTAACAAAAAGCACACTGACGAGTATTAATAATTGCCCTAGAGTGAAGCCAAAAAACAACCATGCTATTGCTAACACAGCAAAGCCAGTTGCTAACAGTATTTGATAACTTTGCGTACTTAAATACATCGCAATTGGTTTTACTTTAGATGTGGCGTCCTGACTTACATAGTCCATATCTGCAATTAAACTTGTTGCTACAACCCGGCTTAAGCTTTGTCCTAAAACAAGAGCAATAATCAGAGTACTGGTTGCCTCGCTAAGTGCGACAAGTGTTTGGTACTTAACTAATAAAGCCATCAAAAGCGCCGCAGCACCATAGGTGCCTAAGCGACTATCTTTCATAATGTTGAGCTTATCTGCAACTTGCCAACCGCCACCAAAGCCATCCCAGACATCAGCAAGCCCATCTTCATGAAATGCCCCTGTGATTATCAAGCTAAATGCCATAACTAACGCGACTGCAATGGCTGGGGGGAATAACCAACTTAGCAGCAAAAAGCTTAACGCTAAAATTGCGCCTAATAATACTCCGACCAATGCAAAATAGCGGCTGGCCTGATTGAGCGCCTTATTCGATACTGCAAAGTTTAATTTAACGGGTATACGCGTTAAAAAGCTGAGCGCCAGTAAAAATAACTGAAGCTGACTTGGGGTAGAATCAGAAGTGTGTTGTTCAGCGCTCATATCAAACTACTTGCTCAACATTAGCATCGGCAAAACTTGCCATGTCATTATAAAACGCCAAAGATGCTTGCAGTAAAGGTAAAGCAAGCGCAGCCCCGGTGCCCTCTCCTAAACGTAAATCAAGCTGCAATAAAGGTGCTGCATGCAAGGCATTGAGCATTGTTTTGTGCCCTTGCTCATCAGAGGCATGGGCAAATAACATGTAATCGCGAGCGTTTGCATTAATCCGAGTTGCAACAAGCGCTGCTGCAGTACAAATAAAGCCATCAACAACCACTGCCATGCCAAGTTCAGCAGCAGCTAAAATGGCGCCGGTGATCTGTACAATTTCAAAACCACCTAATGCCGCAAGCGTCATTAATGGGTCATCAAAATGAGCTTGATGCAATTGGAGGGCTTGCTCTACAACCTTAATTTTTTTAGCTATAACCTCATCACTCACACCTGTGCCTTTACCAACACATTGGTTGGCAGGTAAGGACAACAAAGCTGCCATTAATGCCGCAGCACTTGTAGTATTACCAATACCCATCTCTCCAAACGCAATAGTATTGCTGCCTTGCTCATAGAGTGAATGCACTCGCTGCTTTGCTAATTCAAATCCTTTTTCAACATGGCTACGAGACATGGCCATTTCAGTATTCAGTGGGGCAGTGATTTCACCTAAACGCTGGTTATGCACACTTTTATCATGTGCTGTAGTGAGTGTTCCGGCATCGACAACTTCGAGCTGCCAACCAAGCTGGCGACAAAATACATTGATTGCAGCGCCTCCAGCTGCAAAGTTTGCCACCATTTGTGATGTAACAGTGCTAGGAGCAATTGACACACCTTGACTTGCCACACCATGGTCGCCTGCAAATACAACCAGAGAAGGCTTTGAAATAACTGGTTTAAAGGCAAGTAGCGCCTGCTCACTACCAAGCTGCTTTGAAAAAATAAGCGTTAATTGTTTAGCACAACTCTCAAGCTGACCTAAGGCGCCAAGCGGCTTTGTTTTAAGGTCTATTTTTTGTTGAATTACAGCTGAAAATTGCTGATTAAGAGGCATGATATTAAACATTAGCTACCTGCTCTGTTTACGAAAATAAAGTAAGAATAAAAAGAACACACTACCGATAGCGGCTGTGATCACACCAACAGGTAGTTCTTGGTTATTCAATAAGGTTCGGCATAACACATCTACCCACACCATAAAAATACCTCCGACCAAGGATGTCATGACTAAGTTATGGCTGCTGCCTTGCGGCGAAAAGTAGCGCACAATATGTGGGATCATCAGGCCGACAAAACCAACGCCCCCACACATAGCAACAAGCACCGCTGTAATTAATGAACTTAGCAGCAGCATCATGATCCGAAAGCGTTGCACATGAATCCCCAAAGTCGCAGCACTTTCATCACCGAGCAACATTGCATTTAGCTGACGACGAAATGCAATCATCAAAGTCATACAGGCAATAATAACGGTAAACGGCAGCCAAAGAGTGCCCCACTGCGCCCGAGAAAAACTGCCCATTGTCCAAAATAAAATAGCTGTAATTGCTTGAGGATCACTAAAATAAAGCAGCAAGCTAGTCAGAGCGCTAAATAAGAAGGATAAAGCAACGCCGGCAAGTAACATGGCTTCAACTTGACCAACATGTCGACGCCCTGCAATAGCAATGAGCAACAGCATTGAGAGTAAGCTCCCTACAAACGCCGCTACTGACATGCTTAAGCCAAAGCCCGCACCAGTAAGGGCTATAAAGCACACCACACCAAATGAAGCCCCTGAAGAGATACCAAACAAGTAAGGATCAGCAAGCGGGTTTCGGGTTACGGTTTGCAAAATTAATCCCGCAAGAGCCAGTCCAGATCCTGCTAAAAATGCCAGCACCGTTCTTGGCATGCGCAACTGCCAAATAATCCGCTGCACGAATTCATCACTGCCTGGGCTAAATAGGCCATTAAATACCTCACTCAATGGTGTGTTTGCAGCACCAAAGCTCAGAGCGAAAAAACAACTAATAAGCCCAACAACAACACAGATACTTAAACGCATTGCATCAGTCATTTTGATGCTCCTGTGTCTGATAGCCATAAAAATAAGTTATATGCGGGATAAACTTATCGGTGTTTGATTGCGGATGAGCAGACACCGCAGCGCAGACACCAAATACATCGCTCAACAGCTGCTCAGTAAGCACCGCTTTTGGTTGCCCCTGACAAACCAATTGCCCTTCGTCAATTACCAGTAATTCATCACACAAACTCGCTGCAAGATTTAAGTCATGAAAAGAGGCAAGCACAGTCACATCGAGGGACTTTGCTAATTCCATTATTTGAATTTGGTATTTAACATCAAGATGACTGGTAGGCTCATCCATGATCAAAAGCTTAGGTTGCTGTACAATTGAGCGTGCAATGAGTGCTCTTTGCTTTTCACCACCAGAGAGCGAATCGAATACTTGCTCACTATGATGAGACAAACCAACCTGCTCAATCGCTTGATATATTCGCTGCTTATCATTGATAGACGTGCCGCTGAAAAGTCGCTTATGAGGTGTTAACCCTAAACTCACCACGTCGAACAGAGACAAATTAAACTGCGATGGAGACTCTTGTAAAACTACAGCAACCTGCTTTGCAAACTCATCAGCATTGATTTGCCAGATATCTTCACCGTTTAGCAACACAGCCCCTTGTTGAGGTTTCAAGTAACGATAAAGACAACGCAGCAAGCTTGATTTACCTGCACCATTAGGGCCAAGTAAACCTATAAACTGCCCAGCTTTTAACTCAAGGCTAATTGATTTAAGTATTGTTTTATTCGCAATACCCCAACTTAAATCAGAGACTGATATTAATGGCGCAGAGCCGTGGCTAGTTTGTTGCAAGCTTGTTCTCTCTTGGCGAGCAACCACAACGCACAAGAAAGCACTGATAAGTACCAGAAAATGACGTGAGTTTACCCGCTCGATGATTAATTGTTAGTGCTAAGTATCTGGCTGACCATACTTATGATGGATTACAGTTGCGGGAACAGCTGGAGAATTTCACTCCATTCCATAGCATATGTGTATTATGGCGGGCTAAGTAAATAATTCAATGAATATCACTCTAGATGGCTAAAAAACAATTTTTGGCCAAGTTTTTCCTTGTTCATCTATATATACATCGAGTGTAACAAGTCCCGCATAAGGGAGGTGGAAAACATTTAAATGCGTGGCTGACTGTTTTGGCATCTGGCAAACAATAGCAAGAATTTGTTTAATCACACCAGCGTGGCTGATTACCAATGACTGAGTATGTTTAGTTTCACTCAATGAGTTTAAAAACGTTTGCCACCAAGCTTCTACCCTTGCGTAAAAGTCAGCCATTGATTCACCATTGGGTACTTTTACCTGCCAAGGATGCTGCCAAAAATCACCGATATGAGGTTTACTGGTTTGCTGCCAAAGCTGCTGATAGTCTTGGCCATCCCAATCACCAAAATTAAACTCTTTCAGCGCATTGAAATACTGAACATTCAATGTGTGTTGATTTGCTAAAAAATCAGCATAGACTGAGCAACGCTTTAGCGGTGAGCTATAAATAGCATTTAAATTCAACAGTTCAGCTGAGGCTTGGCGCATTTGTTCAAGACCATGCTTTGATAAGTCAACATCGATTTGCCCAGAAAGAATACCCGGTGTGGCAATTTCGCCATGGCGAAGAAAATAAACTCGTGAAGTAAATGCGTCCATAATGTTCCTCAGTAACCAGTAGTGAACGTTAACGCGTTTCAAATACTCTGTCGAGTTATGCTAAAGGACTTATGCTAAAAGAGAATTAAGCTAAACGCATCAACCGAACGTCAAAATGCAGCACTGCGTTCGCACCAATTTTTCCGCCGTTACCTTTTTTACCCCAAGCAAGCTCTGGGGGGATCACAAATTCATAGCGAGAGCCGATATTCATTAATAACAAACCTTCTCGTAACCCTTCTGTAGCTTCTGATAAAGCAAACACCTCTGGCATACCCGCTTTATAACTGTCGGCAATGACACTGCCATCAGCAAGCATAATACGTTGATTAATGACCACTGTATCGAACTCTGTCACGCGATCCCCTGCAACATCATCAATCACTTTATACATTAAACCCGATGCGCATAGATGCGTATCAGGATGAGATGAGAACTTAGCGATGAATGCTTCACTATTTTTACGATTTAACCCTGAAGAACCTTTTGACTTGGTTGTTTTCTTACGAGACACAGTAAACCCGAATTGTATTATAAATATAAAACGCTTTATCGCATAACAACCTAAGGGAAGCAAGGGGCACTGTGGTTTGTAGTGAGTTAGCGAGAGTAAAGTTAGAAAGAGGAAAGTTTTAAAGCTCTGGCGTAGATTGGGTAGAGCGCAGCGAAACCCAACACAGAGAGCTATCAGCTTTCAGCCGTCAGCGATCAGTCGCGCGGTGGGGTTGTTTGGTGCTGCGTCTCCCTCTGCCGGAGGCTCTAGGCTCTAGGCTCTAGGCTCTAGTACTCTTTCACATATATTTTGATCAGTTGCCCCTACTTAAATTCAGGTAACTGATCTTTTTCAATCAATAATTCAATACTCCTGCTTTTTCCAGTAACTGATGTTATAAATTTCTTCTTCTTA
>NZ_JAKGAW010000038.1:0-41581 GCF_021532475.1 Pseudoalteromonas sp. APAL1
GCCCAGATCCCACCGATTACAGGAACAAAACCAATTAGTACCCACCAGCCTGATTTATTACGGTCATGCCAGCGTTTAATTTGAATAGCTAGCGAACACCATATAAGTGGCACATATAAGATAAGCATAATTATAGAGATAGCTGATTCGCTACCACCCGAAAGCAATGCGGCAATAAACATTAAAACGAATGAAGCAGCAATCATCCCTAGTACTGAAAACCAATAGGTTTTGCGAGGAATGCGGCCGTTAAAAGAAAATAGTATTTCTTTTACACTAAGGCTTGTTGTTTCTGTTGAAGTTGATACTACATTTGATTCTGGGGCTTGATATACGTTTTCTGACACTGTCATTTCCTTTGAATTGTGTTTTAGTAAACTACTATTATTTGTTAGCTCACTGATTTATAACATTAACTAAACTAGTATTAGCAAGAATAAGATAACATAAATTTAGTTAATTTGGGTACTAATAAATTTCTTAGCTCTTTTTTATGTAACCTTTTACCCTAAGTTAGTAGCTTACAGAGCATAAAAAAAGCACCATGAAGGTGCTTTTAATTAACTCGGTTGTTGCCAATATTTGGCATATAAATTTGGGTATGTTTGTTTTAAATACTTGGTTTTATCTTTAAAACGTTTACCTTTTGGTTGCTCAAGGCCAGATGGAATAAAAGGTAACTCGTCGTCATTACGTTCTTCGTAAAGCATACCGGCAATTAAATCGTATTCGTCTAAATACGGGTAAGGCTGTTCGTTTAAATGATAAACCGGCGTACACTCTGCAATTGAGTCTGGGTTTTCAAGCGCCTTTAAAAAAGCCTGTTCACCACGTGAAATAAGCCAACATAAAAACTCAGAGAAACCATAATCGTCATTACAACCGGCCATTACATAAGCGGCACCAAATAAGTCCCAGGTATAGGCTTTGCGCATACGTAGGTTAAACTGCTTATCAAATTCCATCAGCTGTTCGTCAGATAAATCAGTCAGCTTTGCTTTTAATGCATTACAAACAGACTCAGGCTCAGCAGTTTTATCTTCGGCGGTCACGAGTTGCCAAAATTCACTTTCGCTTAAAACACTCATGATAAAATCTCTTTCACGCGCCCTACTTGACCATCATCAAGTTGAACTTTAATGCCATGCGGGTGATTCGGTGATTTAGTTAAAATACGTGACACCACGCCTTGAGTTAACTGACCTGTTCGTTGATCTTGTTTTAATACAATGTTGACTTCGCAGCCAATTGAAATTTGTGAACGCGTAGGCACTGCCATTGCAAAATCTCTTTCAATAATTTTTGCCGATTATAGCTATTTGCGGCTGGCTTACCAAATTAAACCTGTTTGATTGGGCTGTTTTTAAGCAGCTCCTTTGGCAATATCTCATTTAAGCGTTTAATGATAGCATCAGCCTTGCCTTTAATTTGAAAGTCGTAACCTTGGCCGTTGCCATCTAATATGACGGCTAAATAGTTATCAGCAACTTTCAGTTGGGTAATACGGCTTAATTCAAGTGTCTCTTCTTTATCACCATAATAAACCTGCTTAACTGTTAGGCTTGTGTCTGTTGTCGTGAGTGTTTTACTAAGGGCTGTTTTGGCTGCGAACTTTTCTGTTGAGCGATAGGCCTGCACCATAAAACCGATTGCAAATATAAACCCGTTATAAGATACAATAGTATTTGGTTCCGATTGCACACTATAGACACCGAACCCAACACATAGCACAGCCAGTGCTAAATTTAGAGTAACTAACTTTTTTGAGGTTAAATTCATCATTATTCCTTTAAAAATGAAATTGCTTTTGCATTAATAGCTAAATCTACAGCGCTCAATTCTTTGATAATTAGATTGGTAATTAACTGGGTTTGCTCAGCGGTTAACGGCGGTTCTTTACAATAACAACTTACTTTTAGTGATTGCGGTAGCTTTTTTAGATCAGCAGTATGAGTTAACCATGAAAATTCGTGTACCTGATCTTTTGCTAGTTCACACGCTTGTGTTAACGCAACTCGAATTGCTTTGTCTTGACGTTTTTCAGTTTTAGTCATGTTCTGCTTGTTGTTTTTTAAACTCTTCGTAACTGTCCTGCTGGCGCTTTACACACTCGTGATACTCTTTATCAGCCATATAATTGCATTCACTTAAACGTGCCGATTGAATTTCATGATAACGGGCATCTGAGCTACACGCTGATAAACACACAGCAACAGTCGCGATTACGGCCAATTTTAAAGCATTAAAAAACATTTAATTTCCTTTATGTAGTTATACATTGGTGCTGCATTTTCCTGTATATTGCGTGGGTTTAAATAATATTACCAAAGGGTTCTATATGATGTTGTCGCAGTTACAACAGCTGTTTCAGCGTATCGATAAAAGTAAAATTTTTC
This sequence comes from Pseudoalteromonas sp. APAL1, assembly GCF_021532475.1. Taxonomy (NCBI): domain Bacteria; kingdom Pseudomonadati; phylum Pseudomonadota; class Gammaproteobacteria; order Alteromonadales; family Pseudoalteromonadaceae; genus Pseudoalteromonas; species Pseudoalteromonas sp. APAL1. The sequence goes on from NZ_JAKGAW010000038.1 coordinate 2,397, forward strand.
AATCATTTGTTATTGCTGTTATTGTTATTTCGGCATTAACAGTCGGGGCACACACCTATTCACTTCATCCAACGGCCGAGCTTGCCTTACATTGGATGGACTTAGGCATCACGGTTTTCTTTTTAGTTGAGCTAGTGATCCGCTTTATTGCAAGCCGGGGCTTTAAAGATTTCTTCAGCAAAGGTTGGAACATTTTCGATTTTATAATCGTAGTTGGTAGCCTTTACCCTGCAGCTGGTTCAACAATTTTTATCGCTCGATTACTGCGTATTTTCCGCGTGTTGCGACTTGTATCAATGATCCCAGAGCTTAGACTGCTGGTTAACTCACTTTTAAAAGCTATTCCGCAAATGGGCTATATCGCCCTGCTTATGTTTGTGATCTTCTATATTTATGCCGCTATGGGTAGCATGTTATTTGCTGATATTAACCCGGTATTATGGGGCGATGTATCTATTTCTATGCTCACCCTGTTCAGAATTGCCACGTTTGAAGATTGGACTGATGTTATGTACGAAACTATGGCTGTGTATGAGCTCAGCTGGATTTTCTACCTAACGTTCATCTTCTTAACAGCCTTTGTATTTTTAAACATGATGGTCGGCGCAATTTTAGAAGTTATGTCTGAAGAGCATCGCAACGCCCGAGAAGAGCAAACATCTGATGCCGACATGCCAGCTACCAAAGGGCAAATTGCTCAGCTACAAGCTGAAATGGCCGAACTCAAACAACTATTGAAAGAAAAGCAGTAAGGTTTTTAGCTATTAGGCGCTAGGACCTAGACCCTAGCGCCTGCATTTTAAAACTTATTAATATCAAGCAGCTTTTTGCAATCTAACTCAACCTGAATATTTACGAGCCAACTCTATAATCTCTTCTTTTATAGCTTTCACTTGTTCTTGAGCAGCTGGATGCTCTAGCAAACCCAATTCAATAATGCCTGTGCATTTATTTATAAATGTTTCAGTAGAATTATTTTTCGGTATAAAAATTACATATGCAAACCCAGGCATCAAACTTGGTGTACAACCACCTGGTTTAAGCAATATATTTTTAGGTATAGATTTATTAGCCGATAGAGTGTCAGTTAAATCAAAATCAACTTTAACGTTATTAGTCTCAGAGGTTTTTATTAGTTTTAAATTTGTGACCTTGATTAAGTGAACTGACTTAGATGTTTCGTAAAAATGTTCTAATGAATACCCACAATTACAAGCAATAGCTGAAAATGATTCAAAGCTGAGTAAAAAAAAAGCACCCGCCAAACAATTCTTTTTAATGTCATTAAGCCCTTCATTTAACCTCAAAGCATTTATTTAAATTCATTAATTACTCTCAAAATAAGCTTGATATCTGGCCTTCTGCTATTTTTGTATGACATATAAACAATTCAAAAGGCATACCAATATACATACCTTGATGAGCAGATGAATCCAACACTTCTATAAATATATCAGCAGTTTCTCCATCAAAGAACTCTTTACCCTCTTCAAAAATAAGTCTACAGCTGGTATCAACACGGTTCAAATACGAAATTCGAGTGTAACAACCACTTCCAGTATATCTAAATGCATGAGGGGGGCGTTTTATGACTAAGAATGTAACTTTTGCTGAAATATTCATTACATATCACCCTCTTTTTTCTACTTTCCATGGTGGGTTTAAGCGGTTTTCTCCGGCCCAATACAATTTAATTTTATTCCCTGATGGGTCTTTTAGAATTGCTTCTGTCCATAAATAACGCTGGGCGGTTGGTGGCTGTTCAAAACTAATGCCTTTTTCAACAAGGCTTGCATAAAGCTCATCGAGCTGCTCATGTTCAAAATAAATGACCGCATCATTACTAAACTCTTCAGTTTCTAATGACAACGAAAATGTGGCATCACCATCTGGACATTGAAAGCGTGCGTAATGCGGGGTATCCACAATCTGAATCATTCCTAATGTTAAATAAAAGGCCACCGCTTCGTTCATATCCTTTACAGGCAACGTCACCTGATTGAGATTCATTAGTCACTCCAATGTAATGCTTTATTCGTTGCTTCAGCATATCGCGTTCATTAAATTAAGCAAAAGATAAGTGACGAAAGTAAAGTTAGCGAGTTTCAAGTTTCAAGGAGGAAAGTTAGAAAGCTACAAGGTGAAAGTTTGTAGGAGGCGTTTTAACGCCGAACATCTAAATTCACGGCTGAAGCCGTTCCTACGTGATTCGTCGTGGGCGTGAAACTTGTTTCGCGCGTTTGTAGGTCGTGCTTTAGCGCGTAATTTGAAAAATGTTCAAGGTTTTGTCGCCATAAATGACGACCTACACCAATATCACCTTTCGGCTTGGGAGCCGTTTCAAAGCCTAATATTATATTGCTCACGGCTAAAGCCATTCCTACACAAGTTCCATATGCAATATTGGAAAAGGCTTGCCCATATCATCTAAAGGGGAACGTGAGGCAACTTTAAAACCCATGTGCTGATAAAACCCAACTGCAAGTGGGTTTTGCTCATTTACATCCACTTTGTTGGCAGCTAATTGCTCAATTGCATAGTTCAGAAGTGCTTTACCAACCCCCTTACCTCTTGCGGCATCTAAAATGAACAGCATTTCTATTTTACTAGCGTGTACACCAACAAAGCCTAAAATTGTTTTATGTTCACTCTTAATGCACTTTAAAGTTACGTTGGGAAAAGCTTGCTCAATAATAATTGGCTTAAAAAAGGCTATATCGTCTTCTGTTATAAAATCATGGGTCGCTCGTACTGAGTTTTCCCACACATCAAGTAGCTCTGGATAATCATCAGAGTTCACACTTTCTATTTTCACTGTAATCCTTTTTTATCATCAAGTACTTTATGTAGTTCGGTTAATGATAAAGATTTATAAAAATACCAACCTTGGACTTGATGATCAGAATTATATTCTTTTATAAAGCTGTATTCTTCAACCGTCTCAACACCTTCAAAAATGACCAGACGATTTAGATTTGAAACCAGAGACATGATGGCTAATACCATATCCTTTTTAAATTCATCTGTGATCGATTGGGTAAGTATTTTATCAATTTTAATGATATCGAAGTTAATCTCTGTCAGCCAAACAAGGTTAGATACCCCGGTTCCAAAATCATCAAGCGCTATGACGAAGCCAAAATCTTTTGCCCTTGTAGCAAAATCAGATAACTCTTTTAGAGGCAAACCTATACGCTCCGTTATTTCAATTTTAACTTGCTGAGGTTTTATCTGATACCTATCACAAAGCTTATTCAAGCGGTCTAAATATTCTGGAGTCTGAATTTCATAAGCATTTACATTAATGGCAACTGTGAATTCTGGGTCACGATGCAAAATCGGGGAAAGCTCTATAAATGCTCGTTTAACTGAGTCATATGCCAACTTTGAGTACAAACTTAACTGCTCTGCAATACTCAAAAATAGTTCAGGTGATACGTTTCCATGAACCGCGTCTTTCCACCTAACCAAGCTCTCAACACCGACAATTTTACAATTTTTTAATTCAATAATTGGTTGATACTCTAAATATAAATCGCCGCTTTGAATGGCCTTACGCAGCCTAAACTCGATTGAATGATTCTTATCTAAAAATGAAATAATAGAGTAAGCAATTAAAAAGCTGACTAACCCGATCAAACAAATAAGTAATGCAGATACATACACAGGTAAATAAAGTAATCCAGGACGATTATTCGTTGTTTCAACACAGTATTGAAACTTTTTACTACATATTTCTAATACCTGAGATTTCAAAAAAGTATTGTTTTTTAATTGGTACTGCGACGAGTAATTATGAAAAGTATGCTGCTTATTTTTTGACACAATTTTATAAGAAAACCCCTTATCTAAATGATCAAAACTCTTAAAAGGCTGATTGATAGTAAAAGCAATAACGTTATCTTTTTTTGTAATGTCATATTTAGCCGGAACAGGGAAAATACCACCAACTTTAGCAGCAAATTGATAACCAGAAGGTGAATGATAAAAAACCCCTTCAAGTAAAAAAGGAGCGTCTAATAATCCCCAGTTAGCTGAACACAAAACCCTATCATCAAAAATCAATCCTAAATCATGGGTGTATTCATATTTTGAAAGAATTATACGAAGTTCGTTTATTGTCGTTGCATCACACTGACTCGGGGATATAGCAGAAACATCTCGCATCGAAGCCGCTAAATCACTCGATATGCTTTCTGCTTTTAATAATAAAGAATTGGCAAACTGTTTTTGGTAATTTAGTTGTAGATAACTAACAATGAGGTGAAAGGAAAAGATAAAAAAAACCATGATAAAAACTATATAGATAGTTTGTTTATTATTGTTTGTCTTTAATGTTTTTCCTTTCATGCGTAACTTATCTTTTAGTTATATTATTACAAAAACTAAACCTTAATTACCATTAAATCAACAAATTCCAATAAAAAAGGAACAGAAAATCTGTTCCTGATATAGAAAATGCATTTTGACCCAATTTTAACTACACCTTAAACTTACCGACTAGGTCGGTAAGTAGATGAGATAGCTGATTCAACCGCTCGCCATTTTCACGCGCTCCCTGTGCAATATCACTAACATCGTCAGCGGCGTTTTTAATTTCTACAACATTACGATTAATATCTTCAGCTACGTGCTGTTGTTCTTCGGCTGCGGTCGCTATTTGTGTGTTTAAATCACTTATATTAACGATTGAAGCAGTAATTTCGCTAAATTGCTGCTGTGCAGAATGCGCCAACTCAACTGTTTTATTTGTACGGTTCAAGCTGGTTGTCATTTCTTTAGACACCTGATCAGACATCTTGCGCAACGTATCGAGTTGACTTGCTATTTCTTCTGTTGACTCTGATGTTCTTTGCGATAGCGCTCGGACCTCGTCTGCAACAACAGCAAATCCTCGACCATGGTCACCGGCACGTGCAGCCTCAATAGCAGCATTTAGCGCTAATAAATTAGTTTGTTCAGCAATGCCACGTATAACACTGAGAATCGACATGATATTTTCACTTTCAGCATCGAGTTGGTTTATATCTTGAGTTGCTTTGGTGATCACTTCTGACAAAGATACAACGCTATCAACCGTCTCAGTAATAACACTTTGTCCAAGTTCAGAGGCTTGTTGAGTTTGCGAAGCAAGTTCGGCTGCATTTGCACAACTGGCAGAAACCTCATTTGCTGTTGCCGCCATTTCATTAATAGCTGTTGCCGCCATTTCAAGAGCTTGCTGTTGTTGAGATGTTGAACCCGATAATTGAGAAGCTTGTGACGAGGTGTGTGCAGAAGTCTCACTAACATTCTGTGCGCAGTCATTAATTTGCTTAACCAAGTCCGATATCAAGTTTAAAAATAAATTAAAGCTGTTTGCTAGTTTTGCTGTTTCATCGCGTGTTTTAATAACTAAACGCTTAGTTAAATCACCTCCACCTTGGGATATCTCCGTAAGGCCATCACTTACCTCAGCAATTGGTGCAGAAATTAATTTAGAAATATAGCTAGCAACAAGAATGAATACAGCAATCAGAATTGCACTGATGACTAAAATGGTAATAGTCGTTGCGTTTGCTGCACTCATTACTTCAGATTTTTCAACTAGACCGATAAATTTCCAGCCTAGCTTTTGCGAAGTATAAATATTAGCCAAGTAATCTTTGCCATTAATGTCTATTTCAAACTGACCATGATTGTTATTGGCAAGCTGTTTGTATTTACCATTATCAATCTGGCTTAATTGTTTAAACCGATAATCAGCATTTTTAACATCAACCAGCACATTGCCACTATCTTCAATCAGCATTAGATAGCCGGTTTCACCAAGTTTAATGTTAGCAATAATATCCGTAAGGCCCTGCAAAGAGACGTCCATGCCCTGTACGCCAATAAACTCGCCAGCTTGTTTAATGGCTTTTACTGTGGACACTATAACCATGTCATCTGCCGCCCAATAATAGGCATTGGTTCTTACTGTTTTTCCATTTGCTGCTTTACCCGTTTTATACCAAGGCCTAACTCTTGGGTCATAATTTGCTGTCACTTCACCCTCTGGCCATTGAATATAACCACCTTGCTCGTTCCCCATGTAGATGTAAGCAAGGCCTGGATGGGTTTTGCCTAAATGATCAAATAAGTTAAATGCGGTTTTTTCTGTGTTACTGCCATTTGCGTGCTCAAGTTTCACTGAATTAGGCGATTGCATATGGGTTTTAACGCCTTGCTCGGCGTCTAAAATAGCGGAATGAGAAGCAAGATAATCGACGTTTTTCTCTATTTCGTCAAAAAACATACTAATGCCGTTATCGACTTGTCTCGCCTCTCGTTCGCTTAGTTCAGCGAAATTATCTAATGCCTGCTGTCTTAATTGAGTAATGACTAAAACGGCAATAATTATAAGAGGAAGCGCAATGGCCGATGCAAAAGATAACTTTAATTTTTTAGAAATGTTCATGGAGAGTTCTCAGCTAGGTACTTACGAAAATATAGTTAATCACTTAACTTTCAGCAAGCTATTTAACTTATATTCAATACAACTAAACCACCATTGATAGATTAATAAAATAAGCAATAAGAATTGATATGTACCTACACTTTATATTGACACAAACTTGTAATGTACTAACTTTAAATATTGTGATTAACACGATTTTAACAACAATGGACTTAGCGGTTTCCAACCAATTGGCAGCATTTGCAGGAAGCAAAATTGCTGCCTATTCTTCTCTTGATTTAATAAACAGCAGTGCAGTATAGATAGTATTAAAACAACTTAGCGTAGTAAGTCTTACTGAATCGATAAATCAGCTAGCGTCTAGATTGCCTATCCCTACCCCATATTTAAGCATATAGCTAAGTAAGGCCTGAGCATCTGGGTGTTTATCTGCTTTTAACCCTGTTACAACACCTTGTTGATCTTCATCCGATTTATGCTGGCCTAACTTCTCTTTTGCCTGAATTGAGTCAAGTTCAATTTTAATACCCACTATGCCACGTAATAACTTTGCTTGGTAATCGGCTGGCAACAAACTAGTGTCGTTTAAAATACTCGGCTCGTATTGGCTAATTAGCTCATCGAGGCATGCTAAGGTGTTGTCATCATCGAGGTACTCTACTTTCCCTATGGCATGAACTGCAGCGTAGTTCCAAGTCGATACAGCAGGTTTTTCTGCATACCAAGTGGGTGAAATATAACTATGCGGGCCATTAAAAACCACTAATACACGCTTATCTTGCAAGCTTTTGCCATGACGATTCGCTCGTGACACATGACCATATAAAGTGCCCAACTCGCCTTCATCGGGTTTATAAACTAAAGGCAAATGTGTTGCCTCAAACTCACTATCAACCATCAATGCAAAGCTGTAGTTTTTGATAAACTGCGACACTCGCTCTGGTGTCATTTTCCATTTATTGGGGGTGTGCATTACTTTCCTTTAGTGCTAAAAAAGGCCAGCAAACTGCTAGCCTTAATATTGAAATGTGTAATTAATGTTGGCCATCAACAATAATGCGTAACATACGACGAAGTGGCTCTGCAGCACCCCATAACAGTTGGTCACCAACCGTAAACGCACTGATATATTCAGGGCCCATCGCTAATTTACGAATACGACCTACCGGAATAGACAAGGTGCCGGTTACTTTTACAGGTGTTAAGTCTGTTGCAGTAATGTCACGATCATTCGGGATCACTTTCACCCACTCGTTGTGAGAGGCAAGGATTTCTTCAATTTTCTCAACGCTAATATCTTTGCGTAGCTTAATTGTCATTGCTTGCGAATGACAACGCATTGCACCAATGCGCACACATAAGCCATCAACAGGGATAGGCTGCTGGCTGCTACCTAAAATTTTGTTCGCTTCTACCTGCGCTTTCCACTCTTCTTTACTCTGACCGCTTGGCATTGGTACATCAATCCAAGGGATAAGGCTACCGGCTAAAGGCACACCAAACTGATCTTGTGGTAAATCGCTTGAGGCAATTTTTTCGGTAACTAATTTATCAATTTCAAGAATCGCAGCATTAGGATCAGCAAGTTTGTCTGCCACTGTTTCGTGAATTGCACCCATTTGCGCAATTAACTCTTTCATGTTACGTGCACCAGCACCCGAAGCGGCTTGATATGTCATTGGGCTAACCCACTCAATCAAGTCTTGTTCAAATAGACCGCCTAGCGCTAGCAGCATTAATGATACAGTACAGTTACCACCCACATAGGTTTTAACACCTTGCTCTAAGCCTTGATCAATCACGTCTTTATTGACTGGATCAAGAACAATAATGCTATCGTCACTCATACGCAGTGCCGATGCTGCGTCAATCCAGTAACCTTGCCAACCTGATTCGCGTAATTGCGGGTAAACGGCTTTGGTATAGTCACCGCCTTGGCAAGTGACAATAATGTCCATCTTCGCAAGCTCAGCGATATCATTAGCATCTAAAAGCGGTTTAGCAGGACCCGCAAGATCAGGGCCTAATTGACCGGTTTGTGAGGTGGTGAAAAAAGTGGTGTCGATTTTAGAAAAATCATTTTCTTGTTGCATACGATCTAATAACACAGAGCCAACCATGCCCCGCCACCCGACTAATCCTACTTTTTTCATTGTTTGTTCCACTGTTTGATTCATTCCAATTACCTAAACTGTTAAAAATTAAAGTCCATTGCGTGAGAGTTTAATTTTTACAGGGATAATCTAGCATTGCGGCCAAAGCAAAACCAGCGCAAACCGAGTAACATCAAAATTTTTCATCATCGTATTAGCGGACAACCGTCTGGCAGCACTAAGTTAAGCGCACCAGCATGCACTTCAAAACGTTGTTGTTTTGAGGTGATTGGCTCGCCATCTAAGTTTATTGGCATTTCTGTTTGTGTTTGCCATTCAAGCCATGGCACTTGAAAACGTTTTACCCATTGCTGTGATGAATTAGGATAGTTGCTTAGCTCTTCGATAACCGCTGGTACATCTGAAATTGTAAATGATGTAAACGCCACTAAATCAACCAAGCCATCGTTTATGTATGCATGTGGTGAAAGTTGCTGACCACCACCCGCTTGGCGGCCGTTACACACGGCAGCAGCAATAATATCGCCCGAAGTTCGTTCACCATCAGGGAGGGTAAGCTCGCCACTGTAAGGTACAAAACTCAGCGCTTGAACAAGCCCTGCCAAGGTATATGCGCCACCACCGAGTAAGTTTTTCAGTGCAGGTGGTGTGGTTGCGGTAATTTTTGCCCCAAAGCCCGCACTGGCTACGTTTACAAAATAACGTTTATCAACCTCAACTGTATCAATTGCATACGGCTGACCCTGTGCGGCAAGTTCAAGTGCTGGCAAGTACCCGTCAGGAATGTTAGCGGCTGTGGCAAAGTCATTTGCCGTGCCCATTGGTAAAATAGCAAGCTCTAAACGCTGTGATTTTTCCATTTTCATTAATGCATTAACGGCTTCATTAACAGTGCCATCGCCACCAGCCACAACAACACGTTTCACGCCTTCCTCAGCGGCCTCATTAATAAAGCGCTCAATGTCACCCCCTTCATAGGTAACACGCACAGCAAGAGACTGACTGGCTCGAAATTGACTAATTGCTTCACGAAGCTGCTCATCAGCCGCTTTTTTGCCATTTAAAATTAATCGTAAGTCCATTTTTAATCCCTGTTTTAACACTTAGAACTACCATAACACGCAATGGTTTTTAGACAAAAAAGCCCTGCTATTGCAGGGCTAAATCAACGTTAGGATTTATTATTGTATCCTTCCTTGGGGAGTTTAATTAAAACTCGTAGCTGAAGCCTAAGCTAAACTTAGTGCCTTCTTCTTTCTTCCAAAGTGATAAACCTTCTTGCTCAATTTCTTTATCTTGACCAAGGATGTTTTCAATTTTGAACTTCACTTTTGTGTTAAAGTTCGGGAAGTAAGAATAAACTAAATCAAGCGAATGGAATGGCTTCTCTTCTGCATCTTCATTACCGCGAGTACCCGGTACAATAATACGCGGACCAAACACGTTATATACAAGCGATGTCGAGTGGAAACCATCAGCAGAGTCATAACCCATCTGTAAGTTTGCTACCCACTCAGAGTGACCTACTAAACGGCGCTCATCATTAGTAACAATGTTAGACACGGTATCGGCATCAAGTGCATCTTTTAATTGCTGCTCAAACAACGAATCAACGCCGTCAGAATCATCAATACCTAGTTTCACACTTGAGTCAGATAGCGTAACGTTACCCGACAAGAACACACTCGACCAATCGGCACTGATAAAACTAAAATCAGTCAAGAAATCAACTTCAATACCCGTTAACTCACCCGATTCAGCGTTTGCAGTTAATAGCTGTGGCGCAGCACCACCTACACCTGCAAGCTCTACCATTTCGATAGGGTTTGTAATGTCTTTGTAGAACAATGCAACTGATAAGTTATTGCCCGATGCCATATACCATTCAAAACGGAAATCAGCATTTTTAAGTTTTGAGCTTTGTAATGTCGGTGAACCACGAACTAGGAATTCAGTTAACGGATCAACGAAGAACGTTGAGCTTACATCACGCATATCTGGACGAATGGTTGTTTCGCTTAAATTTAAACGAAATTGCATTTCTTCATCCATAATATAAGTCACAGCTAAAGATGGATAGAAATCATCTTCTTTAATTGCTACTTCAGCTAGCTCTTCTGTTGTCGCATCAAATAAATTACTGTGAGCCTTAAATGGAACCGATACTTGGGCAAAATCTTCCCAGCGAACACCACCAGTAATACGCCAAGTATTATTGATGAAATAATCAGCCATAAAGTAATAAGCATCTAACTTATGCGCCGCACTGTATTTATCACCGTCTGTTGTTCTGTCATCAAAAATGCCAGAACCGGTTGAACTTGCGTAAAAAGCATCATTGTTGATGTTATCGTAAGCGAAAATTTCATCTAAACGTGAGCCATAGGTAAAATCATCAGCAATACCACGGTGCGTAATACCAAATGTCGTATTATTTGCAGTACGTGTTTTCTCTGAGAAATCGCCACCCACTTTTAGTTCAAGCTCATAGCCTTCACCATAAAATGGCATGCCCATGTTCCAACCCCAAGTATCAACTTCATCATGAAGAACTTGGAATTCACGGGTTACGTTAGTAGCTGAAACATCTTGTAATTGCTCAGAAACAAACGAACCATCGTCGTAGTTACGTTGGAAAACAGCATCTACACCACCTGGTGCATCACGATTTGCACGACTTGTGCCGGCATACCAATCAACAAACAAGTTGTTAAAGTCGATAAAGTTGTGTGTGCCTTTTAATTGGCTAGAGAACATTTCACGCTCTTCGTACACAACATCAACGCGACGAAGGTCACGAACACCTTCTTCAGTTTCGTTGGCATCATAGAAATTACGATTACGAACACGGTCACGCATGTCATGCAGTGCAATGTTTGTCATCTCAATTTTATGGTTTGAATTAAACTCATAACCAATATTGAATGTACCACTCCAACGCACATTTTGTTCCGTTGATGTGCCATCGTAATACTGAGCAAAACACTTGTCTTCACAACCTAAGCTGCCAAGGTTAGTACCACTTTTTTCTTGTGCTACTTCCCACTCATTTTCGTACGAAACAGCGGCAAGTACACCAAACGTACCCATTTCACTTTCAAAGCGGTCGCCTAGCGACACTGAAAAGCTCATTTCAGGATCAACGTCTTTTTCAGTTGCTGAAATGTTCCAATCAAGAGCCGACATCAATGCTTGGCGTTCAGCCAGTGTTGTGTTGATATCGCCTTCAAGGCCCGCACCATAAAAGGCATCGATGAACTCACTTGGTAACGCACGAGTACCATCATCACGCCCCATCCAGTCATCATCACCACCTTCATAGAAGTAGCCTGTATCACTGTTATTGGTGTTATAAGAAGTACCAATATCGACTTTAAATAAAAAATCAGTCGGAATTGATTTGGTTCTAATATTTACGTTACCACCACCAAAATGCGCTGGCATATCAGGTGAAAACGATTTTTGAACACTTAAACTTTCAATAATATCTGATGGAAATAAGTCAAGCGGTACAACTGAGCGAGTTGGGTCAGGACTTGGTACATACATGCTGTTAAGCTGAGTACTCGAATATCGCTCACCTAAACCACGAACATAAATGAACTTGCCATCAACAAGTGTCAAACCTGTTACACGACGAAGTGCCGATGCAGCATCGCCATCACCAGTACGAGAGATTTGCTCTGCACCCATGATATCGGCAACGAAAGCTTGATTTTGACGCTCTTGAAGTACCGCCCCAGCACTCCCTTTTAAACGCTGTCCTACAGCAACCACTTCTTCAATTTCTTGTGCTTCATCCGCTGCATAGGCAGTATTCACTGATAAGCCAACTAATGCTGCAAGCACTGCGTGGTTTATCTTTGAACGCACAAGTTTAGAGGGGGTAAAAGATTTCATTATTATACTCCGAAAACAAAACTAGAAGCTGGCCGGGGTTGCCCCCGACCATGGATTAGAAGGGCTTAGTTAAGACCTACTTTTACCCAACCTGCTGTCCAGTCTGTTTGCGCATCCATTGCACCGATGTAATCTACTTTATCGAAGAAGCTATTTAGGCTTGAAGCATCGAAACCGTTACCAAGTAGTGCTGATTCTGCACTTGGTTGATAACCGTTGTCGCTAAGACCTAACATAGCTGCGTCCATGATAGAGTTACCTTCTTGGCCTTCGAACCAAGATTGAACATTACCCGTACCAATTGCTTGGCTTGAGAAGTTATTATCTGCTGTACATGCAACTACTGAGTGGCTGATTGTTAGTGAACCATCTTCAGCGCGAGGAGCTGAATCTGCACCCACTCGTAAGCAGTTTTTATAACCTTCACCACCTGTTACTACTACGTTTTTAAGCATACCCGCAGTACCTGCACGTAAACGGATACCGTTTACACCATCTGCACCGATGATAGTTACGTTAGAGATAGTAGGTGTAGTTAAAGGTGATGCATTTGAGTCAAACTCTGAGTTATCAGCTTCAATTGCATTATCACCTTCTGAAGAAGACTGCTTGATTAATACATATTGTGCATTACCAGTCCAACCGAATGACCAATCTAGCGAGTCATCACCGATGTTTGTCAGTACTAAGTGGCTGATGCTTGCAGTACCACCGAAGAACTCAACACCGTCATCCAGGTTTTCGTGAACGTGGATATAATCAAGTTCAGTTTGGCTACCAACACCTGCAAGTGAAATACCGTTAAGCTCATCACCGTTACCAAGTGTTTTACCGGCTTGTTTTACAACAACATACTTAAGTGTGCCTGAGTTATCTTCTGGTTGGTTACCACCGAATTGACCAGCATCACCTTCTGCAGCAACACCACAGTTTGCAAGTTCATCAGCTGTTGTTTCACCCACTTGGTCACCACAAGAGTTAGCTGGTGCGTTACCAAGAAGTACCACACCACCCCATTGACCAATGCCAGTTTCAGCACCTGTCATATCTTGGATTGATGTCATCACGATTGGTTGAGTTGCAGTACCTACCGCTTCAATCTTAGAATCACGACGAACAACTAAGAAGTCATCACCGCTTTCACCGATTAGCGTTGTACCAAATTGAACATAAAGAGTAGCACTATCAGTGCGGTCACCACCCACTGCTGTACGACCTTTAAGGATCCAGTGAGCATCGTTAGTTAGAGTTACGTCAGATGTGAAAACAACATCTTGTGCTAACTGATACACTGGCTTATCGGTAATTTGTGGGAAGCTTGCTGAAACATCAGTCGCTAGACCTTGTTCCATTGCGTTTGTGATATCTGTAGGGAAGCTAGGGTTAACAGCAACTGTCCAACCTTCCATCCAGTTATTGTCACCGTCAAATGCACCAATGTAGCTTGTTTTAGTGAAGAATGGGTCAAGCTCTGACGCATCAACACCTGCACCTAATAGCGGCGAGCTAGATTTAGGTGTGAAACCATCTGTAGCAAGGTTTAGTGTCGCTGCAGTAAGTGTTTGGTTACCAGTTTGACCTTCGAACCAAGATTGAACATTACCAGAACCAATTGCTTCAGTACCGAAGTTATTCTCTGCACTACATGCTACCACTGAGTTTTCGATAGAAAGCTCACCAGACTCAGCATTTGCAACAGAGTCAGAACCTACACGTAAACAGTTTTTGTAACCTTCTGGGCCTGTGATAACCATGTTACGGATAACACCCGCTGTACCTGCGCGAAGACGAACACCATTTTTACCGTCAGCACCAACAATCGTTACGTTTGAAAGTAATGGCTTAGTTAATGGTGTAGCGTTTGAATCGAATTCTGAGTTGTCAGCTTCGATTGCATTGTCACCTTCAACTGATGATTGTTGGATATATACGTTTTGTGCACGACCTGTCCAACCAAATGACCAGTCAAACGCGTCATCACCAATATCAGTTAGTACAACGTTACGAACGTTTACAGTACCACCGAAGAACTCGATACCATCGTCAAGGTTTTGGTGAACTTGGATGTATTCAACTTTTGTTTTAGAACCAACACCCGCGAATGAAATACCATTTAGCTCATCGCCGTTACCTAATGTTTTACCTGCGTGTTTAACAACAACATAACGAACAACACCTGAGTTGTCTTCTGCATCGTCACCACCAAATTGACCTGCATCACCTTCAGCTGCAACACCACAGTTTGCTAGCTCTTCAGCTGTTGTTTCACCTTGTTGGTCACCACATGAGTTAGCCGGTGCATTACCAAGTAATACTAAACCACCCCATTGACCGATGCCTGTTTCTGCACCTGTCATATCTTGGATAGATGTCATAGTAATTGGTGCTGTTGCATTACCATTAGCATTGATTTGTGAACCACGACGAACAACTAAGAAGTCATCACCTGTTTCACCGATTAATGTAGTACCTGCTTGAACATATAATGTTGCGCTATCAGTACGGTCACCACCCACTGCTGTACGGCCGTTTAAGATCCAGTGAGCGTCATTTGTTAATGTTACATCTGCTGTGAAGGTTGTATCTTCAGCTAAACGATAAACAGGCTTGTCAGTGATTTGTGGGAATTCAGATGAAACGTCTGTCGCAAGACCTTGCGCCATTGCATTTTCGATATCAGTAGGGAAGCCACCATTGATAGCAACAGTCCAACCTTCCATCCAGTTGTTTGTTGCGCTAAATGCACCGATTTGACCATTTGCTAATAATGGTGAACCAGCTAAAGGCATATAACCATTATCATCTAGCATTAAATCAGCCGGTGTTAGAGTTTGGTTACCATCTTGGCCTTCAAACCATGCTTTTACAGTACCGCCATTAATGGTTTCACTACCGAAGTTATTAGCAGGTGTTTGACAAGCAACAATAGAGTTAGTGATAGTGAGTGAACCATCTTCAGCGCGAGGAACTGAATCAGAACCAACACGTAAACAGTTTTCATACGTTGCAGGGCCTGTAATGAAAACGTTTTTCAGCATACCTGCAGTACCTGCACGTAGACGAATACCATTGTTACCTTCAGCACCCACGATTGTTACGTTTTCAATTGTAGGGTTAGTCAGTGGTGTAGCGTCTGAATCAAACTCAGAGTTATCCGCTTCAATCGCGTTGTCACCTAAGTTCGCAGCTTGTTGAATATATACATTTTTCGCAGTACCAGTCCAACCAAATGACCAATCTAGTGAGTCATCACCAATGCTTGTAAGTACCACGTTGCTTACGTTTACAGTACCACCAAAGAACTCAATACCATCATCTAAGTTTTCGTGTACTTGAATGTAATCAACAGTCGTTGCAGAACCAACACCTGCAAATGAAATACCGTTTAATTCGTCACCATTACCCAGTGTTTTACCTGCATGTTTAACAACTAAGTATTTCAATGTACCTGAGTTATCATCTGCAACATTACCACCGAACTGGCCTGCATCACCTTCTGCTGCAACACCACAGTTTGCAAGTTCGTCTGCCGTTGCTTCGCCTTGTTGGTCACCACATGAGTTTGCTGGTGCATTACCAAGAAGAACTAAACCACCCCACTGACCGATAGACGTTTCAACATTAGTCACATCTTGAATCGAAGTCATTGTGATTGGCTGGCTTACAGTACCTACCGATTCGATTTGTGAACCACGACGAACAACTAAGAAGTCGTCACCCGATTCGCCAATTAATGTAGTACCTTGTTGGATGTAAAGAACAGCATTATCTGCACGATCGTTACCAACCGCTGTGCGACCATTTAAAATCCAGTGAGCGTCATTTGTTAACGTTACATCTGCAGTAAAAGTAGTATCTGCTTTCAAACGGTAAACTGGCTTATCAGTGATCGTTGGGAATTCTGAAGAAACAACTGTCGCTAAACCTTGTGTTAAAGCATTTTCGATGTCAGTTGGAAAACCTGTTGTCGCATTTTGAGAATCATCACGACCTGACTGATCGCCGCCGTTATCACCATTGTCACCACCGTTATCGATGATATTAGTGATGTTATCGCCTTCATTTACAGTGGTGTCGCCTTCTTTAACGACTAAATCACCACCACAACCAGCTAAAGAAACTGCAGCAGCTACCAGACTAACTTTAAATAAGTCAGATAATTTCATTGTTCACTCCGTTAAGATAGATATTTAATTATTGTGTTAGCGCATAAACTCAAGTCACCGAAAAGCACTGAAACTTAATGCTTTTGGGTCACTTGAGTTTTAAACTGCGACTACCTTACGGGAGCTGTATGACAAACTAGTTACACTTTAATAAACATAAAATGACAATATTAATTATTTAAAAAAGAGGAAGTTAGTTAATTTTAAGAACGGAAAAAAGCCGCCCGAAGGCAGCTTTGGTGTTGCGATTATAAATTAGTTCTTTTGTACGCTTACCTGTTGAATACAATTTAGAGTAAAGCGGTACGTAATGTTTCGGCGTGCACTTTTTCACGCTTCACATACTTGATCCATTGCTCAGCTAAACGCTGTGACTTTTTGTGCTTTTCAGCTTGCTCAAACGCTAAAATCGAGGCATCAAAGTTTTGTAAATTATACTGCGCCATACCTAAGGCAACATACACATTTGATTCAAACTCTAAACCGCCTTTATCGAGAGCTTTACGCGCTGCATCCGCTGCTTCTTCGTATTTTTCAAGGTTGATACTCACCTCGGCAATACGCTGATCGTACTGGCCATGTGTTACTAAATCAGCTGCTTTTGCAAAGTATTGCAGCGACTTTTCGTCTTCTTTAGCTTGCACCATTGCTTCTGCAACAAAGGCGTAGTTTTTTGCTGATTTTTCAGCCACACCATCTTGCATTGCTTTACTCATCACTTTCGCAGCTTTAAAAGCCAGGCCGTTGTATAAATACACTTGTGATAATTGACGTAAATCTGATTTAGATTTCATGAAACCTTGTTGATAGGCCGCTTCTAAAATCGCTAATTGCTTTTTCTCTGCGCCCGTTTCACCGTACATGCCACCTAACTGAACCCAGTACTCTGGCTTGTTATAAAGTTTCACTAAGCGTTCAAGTACCTCGACCACCTTGTCAGACTGATTAAGTGAGTAGTACATAGCACGCTGTAAGATTAACCAGTTTTCTTTTGGCATTTCGCCTTTACTGTCGGCTTCTGCGATAGCTAAGTTAATGTTCTCAATGCCTTTTTGGTACTCTTTAAGCTGATAATAAGCTTGTGATTTCAATACGTAATAAGCATCTGTTTTAGGCTTGTCGTTAATCGCATCCCACTGTGCTAAATATTTGATTACCTTTTCGTAATCGCTATTGGCCATCGCAAGTTGCGCCAAGCTAAAGGTGGTGCTTACACGTAATGTTTCTGGGATCGCGTCTTCTTTTACTACTTTTTCAAACGATGCAATTGCTTTATCTAAGTCGTTTTCGTTGTAATAAATAAAACCGTAGAAATTATGCATCATGGCAATTTCATACGAGTTCATGCTTGAAGAGCGCTCTTGGATACTATCAAGTGCTTCTAGCCCTGCTTTTGCATCTCCATCATCAGCCAGCTTTTGTGCTCGTGCTAATTGGCTATACACTTTTTCGCGCAGTGCAGGTACTCGTTTGGTTTTTTGCTCCTCAGCGTAAGCTGTTGCCAGTGTGACACCTGGTAACATGCTAACAACGCTTGGGATTACCAGGCTGCTTGTGAAAGCAGCCGCGCAAATCACGGCAACTTTTAAAGGTTTCATAATCGCATTCCTCTTTTCTAACCGTTAATCTGGAAAGAAATTTTGTTCTGTACGCCCGCTACTTCAACGGCTTCACCGTTAACAACGCGCGGTTTATATTTAAATTTAAGTGCTGCATCCATCGCAGCGCGGTCAAACAGTGACTCAGGTTCAGCTTTAATCACTTTTGGGTCACGTACTGTGCCTTGCTTCGTTACTGTAAACTCAACAATCACATAGCCTTCGATTCCACGTGATAAAGCTCGGCGCGGATAAACAGGCGCTACTTTTACAATCGGTAGGTATTCACCGTCGCTTGATTCAAGCGCTAACCCCCCGGATAAATTAACGTCGGCTTCAACACTGGCACCAAAGTCAAAATTGGCATTGCTCGCGTTAGGATCACTGTTTTGCATTTGCGGTGATTCCATTGGCGGAGGTGGCTCTTTTGGCGTTGGTGGCTTTTGCGGTTTACGTTCTTTCTTTTGCACTGTCTCTTCTTTTTTCAGACGAACAAAATCAAGTACGTTTCCTTTTACGGGCTCAGACATGGCCCCTTCACCACCGGTGATCAGTGCCTGCATGCCTAAAAACAGCATGACAGTCACGATACCCGCGATGATTAATGCAACTATATAACGCATCGCTCACATTCCTTATGATGCTTCTTGCGCAGCAATCGACACATCAAATGCGCCTGCAGCTCGCGATGCATCCATTACTTTGATAAGTACATCGGTTGTGGCTTTTTTATCAGCTTGAATAACCACGCTACCTTGTGGGTTTTCTGCTTTTAAGCGCTCGATATTTGCTTGTACTGCACGAACATCGACTTGGCGTTTGTTGATCCAAATTTCACCTTTGTCAGAAATAGCAACTAAGATGTTGGCACGCTCTTTTTTCACTGCCGTTGCCGCTTCAGGGCGGTTTACATCAATACCGGCTTCTTTTACGAATGATGCTGTTACGATAAAGAAGATAAGCATGATGAAAACAACGTCTAGCATTGGCGTCATGTTGATTTCTTCAGCGTCGTCTTCTTGAAATAAATTACCTAGTGGCGCTCTCATTGTTAGTCTCCTAGTGGGTGATGCTTACATCACCCTAAAATTCGTTTAGTGGTCTAAGACCATGTTGTCTTCAAGTAATTGCACTTCGCGTTTTGCACGACGTTGTAAGAACGTTGATGCGAAAACCCCTGAAAGTGCACCCACCATACCGGCCATTGTTGGGATAGTGGCTTTAGACACCCCTGATGCCATCGAACGTGCACTGCCTGTGCCTGTGATTGCCATTACATCAAATACTTCGATCATGCCGGTTACGGTACCTAACAGACCTAAAAGTGGACATAACGCAACCATTACGTTGATTAGCGCAAGGTTATTATTTAGTTGCATGCCAGCGCGTGAAATCATCGCTTGGCGAATTTGCTCTGCGTTCCAGCTGTTACGCTCTGCTCTATTGCTCCAAGTGCTTTTTACGTCTTTCTTGTAGCGTTTAAAGCCACCAAAGAAATACATAAAACGCTCAAGTATCAATAACCACATCGCGAAGATGAGGACCCCGATGACCAAGAGAACTTGGCCACCTGTGTCGAGGAAATCACGTAGAGCATTGATTGCATCAATCAATAGCACCATGATTTATGCTCCTTTCTCGCTTCGCTCTGCGATGATACCTGCGCTTTGCTCTTGTAAAATCAACAGCATGTTTTTAGAACGCGTGTTAAGAAGTGTGTATAAGAATACTGTTGGGATAGCCACAACCAGACCAAGTACCGTTGTTACAAGTGCCTGAGAAATACCACCCGCCATTAGTTTAGGGTCACCTGTACCGAACAAGGTAATTGCTTGGAAGGTGTTAATCATACCGGTTACCGTACCTAGTAGACCAAGTAATGGTGCTACTACAGAGATAATCTTAATTAGCGTCAGGTTACGGGTAATTTTTGGCATTTCACGAATGATTGCTTCGCTTAATTTAAGCTCAAGTGTGTCGTACGCTACATCTGGGTACTGATCTTTCACTTTCATTACACGACCAAGTGGGTTGTCATCACGTGCCACTGTGTCTTTAAGCTGACGACGGATTTTGCTACCCATAATCATCAGAGATACAAAACGCTCAAGTGCAATTAGTAAAGCGATTAAACCAACACCTAAAATGATGTAACCAACTGTACCACCTTGGTGAACTTGCTCTTCAGTATCTGGTGCTTGTACTAAAAGACCTAAGATTGAACCACCTGTAGGGTCAAGTGCGAACGGTACAACACCTGATTTTGCTTGTTGTAAGTCTGTAGCAGTTGCTGTGTAACGGCTGCTTGGCTGACGCGTAAGCTGGCTGATTGTATTTGTAGCCGGTGTGTACTCTAGGTACTTACCATCTGCGATTAAGTTAAATGCACCAACACGCACCACTTCTTTTTGTGCTTTGCTGCCACCTTCAACGATTACATCTGTTGTAAAGCGAGATACTTTACCTTGCTCAGTCATTTCGCGTTGTAATTCAAACCATACTTTTTCGATATCATCGATTGAAGCAAGCTTTGACGTTGAACCCATTTTTTGTGCTAGCTCATCCATGAAGTTACTGCGTCCAGGAAGCTCAGCAGAAACAACTGACGTCATGAATTTATTGCTTGAATCGCCTGCTACTTGTTGTAACACACCGAATAGCTCTTTAAGTGAACCCATACGGTTTGAAAGCGTGTCTGTTAAGTTAGCTAGCTTTACTTCGTTTTCTTCAAACTGAGTTTCTAAACGCTCTGATTCGTTAAGCATTGCAGTACGTTTTGCTTGTGTATCTTTAAGCATTTGTACTTGTTCGTTTTGACGTGCCATGAACTCTTGTTCACGTTGTTTATTTTCAGCGCTTTGCTGTGCTTTACCTTGCTCTAATGTTTTTAGTAATGAGTCTAAATCCATTGGCTCAGCCGCTAGGCTGCTACCAGCAAAACCAAGGCCAGCTGCAAACACGGCCATTTTTGTCATTTTCGTTAATAATTTCATCTCAAACCTCTTATTCAGCAGCGTGGACTGGCAGTGTTAACATATCTGGGGCAAGTTGCTTACGTGCAATGCGTAAACCTTTATTGATTTGGCTGATTGCAGAATCTGGTAATTCAACAAACGATTTAGTTTCTTTATCCCAGCTACCTGCTTTTTTGCCGTCGCGTGTTAAATAAATAAGTTCTAAACGACCGATGCGTAAGAAATCCACTTCGCGCTCTTGGCCATCTACATTCAGTAATGATGTGTACGCTTCGATAGTACGACCGTAATCAACTTCTACTTGGTAAGCTTCAAGTAAGCGGCGGAATTTTTCACTTGAAGTGATGTCTGCGCGGTCCATCATTTCTTTTAATGATGCAATACGCTTGCTACGTTCTTCAGTTAAGAAAGGCACGTCTAGTGCAACAAATTGCTCAAGACCTGTGATCATACGCATCATTAACGGCGTGATTTGACGCTCAATAACTGATACCTGATCCATTGACTCGTTTAACGCGTCCATTTCTGCAATTTGGTTGTTTAATTGCTTAGTAAGTTGCGCGTTATAAACAGTTAAGCCATCAATTTCTTTATTAAGGGCTTTGAATTGTTGTAAACGACCTTGCATTGAATCTGCAATCTTGTCGATTTTAGTTTGTGATTGCGCTGCAGATTTGTTTATCTCGCTGCTTTTATCAATTACTTTATCTAGATCGTTTGCATGTACTGCTGCAGATGCCGCTACAATACCTGCTAAAATCAGTGGTTTAACGCCTTTCATCGCATACACCTTTACTCGTTAAGTTAGCTTAATTTGCTAGTTGGGTTGTTTTATTGTGCGAAAGGATAACGATGAAAAATGACAAGCATGTTGCGCAAAAAATACAAAAATATGACAGCTGTAACAATTAGTTTATATTGCGCAAGAATAAGGCAAAAGTTGCAGGGTTTCCGGGACTAAATATGGGATAGTATTTGCTGATAAGTGCTTTACCAGTCTTGATAATTAACCGGGATAGCAGCATACTTCCCTTTAGTTTCAAGGACTAAAGACGGAAAGCCTTGAATGGGTAAGCTTCTCGCTTGGTTTATTTCGGCCATAAGCAATGAATTTATTTTTTCACTTTCAATTTCTTTAATGAATACGTTTTTTTCTAGCAATTAGTTAATGACTCTGATACTAACTTAGCAGCACTTGGAGCCCGAAAAATATTTAGATGCACATATTTTTCTCATGGTAAATAAGTCAGTTTTATGGATGAGCATATGAAAGTCACCATTTTTTTAATTTCAGCCTATTTTGCAATTGGGGCGGCTTTATTACGCTTCGCGATTCCATTTTTTCTTTTCCCAACCATAGAGCTTGAGCAACCCACATTCGAAGTCGAAAAATATACAATTCAAGAAAATGGTTTAGAAATCATTGCACGATCATACGGTATGAAAGGAACTCCTTGCCTTTTTTTCTTTCCTGGCCAACATGGTGGCATAACTAGATATGAGAGAGAAATAGCAAATAACACCAAATTTAAATCTTTTAATACAATTATCCTTTCTTATCCATCTCAAGATGGTGCTTCAGGTAAAGTTACAAACTTGGAATCTTTTAATGACTTAGTCGTTCAGCTTATAAATAAAACTAAAAAAGATAGTGACTGTTCAAAAACCTTTTTTTATGGCCGCTCTTTAGGTGCGATGTTAGCTGCAAATGTTTCGGTGAATGTAAATTCTCAAGGAATAATTCTTGAAAGCGTAGCTCTCTCCCTTGATAGAGCAATAGAAACTAAACTTCAGAATAAATGGTATTTATACCCCTATCAGATTTTACCGATTAAGCTGTTATTACCACATAACTACATTATTGAAGACTTACTACAGAAACAAAAAACGGCAAATATATTAATAGTTCAAGGGAGTCAAGATAGCATCACGCCATTAAATCAAATTGAAGATGTTGTTACGCGTAATAGGATAAGTTTATTAAAAATTGAAAATGGCAATCATTCTTCAACGTTTTCTTTAGCGCAAAATCAGATCAGCTCAATCATTAGCCATTGGTCTCAACAGTCTGAATGAAATTCAAAGCTTAAATCAAATTGATACAGTGAAGTTATAAAGCGTTAGCCAGGCGCAGATATAAACTTGCTCAATAAAATTTTCGTTAATAATAAAGGCTATTTAAAAATTCGTGGATCGAACTCAAACTCAAGCTTTTCAAAATTTTTAAAACTTTCTTTCATTGCGGGATGGTTTGGATTTACAACATAGTTGTTATCTCTAGGAGAGATTATAGATGGCACCTGGAGTGCCGCAAATTGGGGCTGTGACACATTCAGAAATTCATCTCCAATTTCCTGTGTCTCCTCACTAACTGGTATATTTCTCCACGTGTTAGGTAAGTCTTCTTTATCAAGTTTTGCTATAAATTCGTCTGGAATTTCAATTCGGTAAAGATCATATTTATCGACAATATTTGGATCATTGTTTACATGAACAAAGACTTCTAATGAACAAAGGGATTCTGATTCAGCGAAATACAATGCTTCAGTTCCTTTTGAGTTCCATCTACCACCAAATAACTTTGCTCCAGCAGGACTAAAAGGTGTATCTGCAAATTTTTTTTGTGTTAAACGGTACATTTTCATTATGAAAATACACCGTGCTCAACTCTACCGATAAGATCTTTTACAATTTCAAAGTCTACAGTTGTAGACACCATATCTAACGGCCTTTTGCCTCCTAACCCATAGACACTTTCACGCATCCATTCTAATGCACGTTTCTCATCATTAAATAATTCAGTAGCTAACTTAATAAGCATTGCTAGCCTATAAATCGCGTCACTTTCCTGGGTGTTAAAGCGTTCTCCGTTTTTGAGTCGGCGCTTAATAGTGCTCACTGGTATATGAGTAACACTATGAAACTCGTTCTGAGACAACTTTGTTTTTTCGATAATATTGCGATATACCTTAGGTTTAAATCCTTGGTGTACCGCATCCATACGAGCTGTTTTGGCGTCTTCAATGCCTAGAGCAATCCAAAAACTAGATTTGTTATCGCGACTCGGTTTAAAACTTTTTAATTCAGCATTTGCCATAACAGCTCCCAAAAAAATAGACCATATGAGCTTGCAATATTGGCTCAAATGAGCCCGACTTGCAATAGCTGATCAAAAATAAGCCAAATGCAAAAAATATAAAACAATAATTATATTTGAGATAATCAATTTTTTAAGAGATAAAAACTTTCGCTCTCAGAAGAACATCAATGCAAAAAACGAGATTAAATAGTATCAATTAATTGCTGATAAGTGCTTTGCCAGTCTTGATAATTAACAGGGATAGCAGCGTATAGGCCTTTATTTTCAAGGACTAACGACGGAAAACCTTGAATAGGTAAGCTTCTGGCTTGGTTTATTTCGGCCATAAGTAACGAATTTATTTTTTCACTTTCAATTTCTTTAATGAATGCGTTTTTTTCTAACCCTATTTGCTCTGCAAGGCTTACAAGGGTGCTGATGTCCGATGGATTTTGTGCATTTAAGTAGTAAGCTTTTTGAATGGCGTAGAGCATTTTGTGCTCTTTATTGTGCTGCCTTGCCACAAGCACAGCGCGGCATGCTGGGTAAGTAGAGCGACGTGGTTGCGCGGTTTGCCAAAACTCATGATTAAACGGTGTGCCAAGTTGCTGCTCTATACGGTTCCAAGTTTGCTGTAAAAACTGCTGCATATCTTTTGGCATTGGCTCATCTGAATCGGGAGCAAGGCCACCCACTTTATATTCAATAGCAAGTTTACCACCAAGGGCTGCTTGGAGTTTTAACCAGGTTTCTCTATAGCCCCAACACCAACTACACATGGGGTCGTAAACATAAATTAGCTTTGCCATTTAGCTTATCTCACTCAATTCCGACACTACTAAGTTACGCCCTTTTGCTTTCGCTTTATAGAGGTTGTCATCAGCTTGCTTAATTGTTTTACTAAATTGGCTACCACGTTCTAGGCTAGCAATACCAATGCTGCAAGTAATGGTAACAGACTGCCCAACATCATAAGGGATTTGCTTTTGCGCAACATAAGCACGTAACTTTTCGGCTACAGCATGAGCAATCTGAATCCCTGCCTTAGGCAATAAAATGATGAACTCTTCGCCGCCATAGCGTGCTTTTATATCTGTGCCACGCAATTTATCGTGCAACATAGCAGTAAACGCTATCAAGACCTGATCACCAAAGTCATGGCCATAACTATCGTTGAGAGATTTAAAGTTATCCAAATCAATCAATAATACCGACATAGGTAAGTAGTTTGCCGCTTCAGCTTCAAGGCGAGGCTGAATATGTTCATAAATATAACGACGATTCGCAAGGCCTGTAAGGGGATCGGTCAAGGCATCGCGCTTTTCAATTAAAGTGATATCTGCAATCTTTTGATGGCTTTTTTGTCTGAAGTATTCACTAATTGCAGAAAACAAAATCACCATGGTAAAAGAAGCTAAAAAACGCGACATTTCGACTGGCCCGTATTTAGCTTGACCAATATCTGGCCCGAGTAATAAAACCAATGCACTTAAGTACATGCTACCGACAAGAATACTGCCCGTTCTTAAGCCTAATGTGACATAGCTGACAATAGGGTAAAACATCAACCAATACAGTGCCGTATTTTCTTTGCCACCGGTATAAACCAAAGACATGCATAACAACAAAATAATAGACAAAATGATACTGGTTACCAAAACCAGCGCACCAGTACGGAAGTAATACAACATACATAAAACAATGGTTATATCACTTACCAATAACATCACTGTCAATTGCACTGCGTAAATATGGTAGTTAGACAACACTAACGAAGTGATCAATACGATGGCAAAAAACGCCATAGTAAATAACGTGAAAGCACGGCGTTGTTTATCCGCCGTGTCGACACTGTTTATGGTGATGGCACTAAGCCAGTTTTGTTCCAATTGTAAATGCTCGGTGTAAAATTAAACTTTAAATTTCAAAACAAGTTTTTCTAATTCATAAAACTGTGCTTTTAGCTTAGTGCATTCATTAAGTGTATTGTTAAGGTTACTTTGACCTTGATTAGATAGTTCGCTAATCGAATGAATGTCACTGTCTAAGCTCTGGATCACGTGGTTTTGCTCAGTCGTAGCATTGGCAACACTGTGATTTACGTCGTCAATTGATTCAATAGCTCGTGTGACTTCAGCCATTTTATCGCCGGCAATACGTGCCTGCTCGACACTCTTTTCGCTATCGCGAATACTGGCAGTCATTACTTCTACCGCCGAGGCTGAGCCTTGTTGTAACTGAGAAATAGTGTCTTCGATTTCTTGGGTAGATTGTTGTGTACGATGGGCTAGTTGACGCACTTCGTCAGCAACAACCGCAAAACCACGACCCGCTTCACCTGCACGGGCCGCCTCAATTGCAGCATTAAGCGCTAGTAAGTTAGTTTGTTCACTAACACCTTTTATCACTTCGAGAACTTGGCCGATGCTTACTGTGTGTGCATCTAAACTATTAATAGTTTTTTGTGCTTGCTCCATATTACGAGACAAAGCATTAATAGCCTCTAAGTTATCAGCTAAGGCAGATTGGCTTTGTAAAGATTGGCTATTAGCACTGGTTGCTAACGTTGATGCATTACTAGCACTATTGGAGATTTCTACCGCGCTAGATGTCAGCTCATTGATTGCGGTGGCAACGTTATCAGTGCGTTTTGTTTGGTCTGCATACATGTCGAGGGTGCCTTGAGTTTGATTAACTAAACTCTCAACTAGGCGTTCAAGTTCAACGGTGGTATTTTTAACTTGCTCGATTGATGTATGAATTTTTTCGATAAACGCATTAAAGTAATGGCTTAGCTCGCCAAACTCGTCATTGTTTTCAACCTCAAGGCGGCGGGTTAAATCGCCCTCACCTTGCGCAATGTCTTTAATTGCATCGTTTAAGCGCTGCATTGGACGCATTAAATAGCGAAGTAAAAACTGCATCATTAATACAATCGCAACTATACCCATCAGCATGTAGATAGCCGCCATATTTCTAAATGAAGCAACTGATGAATAAGCAATTTCTTCGTTGATCACCACTCCTAAATACCAATCAACGTTTTGAATCCCTTTAATTTTAGTGAACGAAACAAGTTTATCTAAACCACCTACCTGTACTTCTACAAATTCAGATTTTAACGACAGGCTTTTGCCAAATAAGTCGCGCATGTTTTTATCGTTAAATTTAGTTTCTGGGTGGCTTAAAATTCGCCCTTCACTATCAAGTAAAAAACCATAACCGAAACCTAAAAAGTCAATTTCGTTGACGATTTTAGTTATGGTTTTCATATCGATATCGGCACCTGCAACACCACTAAATACGCCGTTTGCTTGCATTGGTGCTACAGCCGAAATTGTCAGTTCATTAGTTGTTACATCAATATAAGGGGCTGTAAATGCAGTATTGGTTTTGTTCTCAACCAGTTTGTACCATGGACGTGTTGTAGCGTCGTAATCGGGTGGCAACACAACAGATTGGTCATTCAACACAAAGGTGCCGTCAGTGATACCAATATAAGTATTTTTGAAATTACCGGCTTTGTCAGCTGTATTGAGTTGTGTGAGTGTCAGTTCTTTACTGTCGCCAAGTTGATATGTGTCTGCAACCGACGAGACAATCGCTAACTTAGCATTCAACCAGTTGGCTATGTTTTGCGACACTGACTGAGAAATCTCTTGTAGAACCAGCGAAAGCTGCTCCTGCGTTTGGCTGCGCATAGAGATGAAGTTGTTAATCGTGAATAAACCGAGCACGATCACTAAAACCAGTGATGCAGCCACAGTTACCTTGGTGGTAAATTTAAGAGTGCTTTGCATGACAAACCTGTTTGTTATTTTTTTCGTTGTTAGCGCATTTATATTTAACAAATTTAGAGCTCTTTGTCTTATAAATTTAAGCTAAAACTAGAAAAAACGTTCATTATTGAAAATAAACGCTTTCCATAAAAATCAATTACTTTGTTAACGGCAGCAAATCCTGCATCTAAAGTAAATTATTAGATCAATTTAAAAAACACAGTACTGGAACGTTCCTAAAAAACAGGTAAAAAATACATTCTGAATACGTATTCATTAAATCTATTTGTCATTTAACTTTGTTTATAAGACTGAATTACAAACATAAAAAACCCCGCATCTCAGTGCGGGGTTTTTTATTAAATAGCTATTTAAGCTATGCGTTTCTTCCAGCTATCAGCCAAACGTACAACGTTTAAGCCATACCAAGCGATAAATGCATAACAAATCACTGGTACAAAGAAGCTTTGCTGAATACTAACCGTATCTGCAACCACACCTTGTACTAATGGTACTAAGGCACCACCAACGATTGCTAAGCATAACCAGCCCGAACCTTTACTAGTAAGTGAGCCTAAGCTTTCGATTGCAACAGAGAAAATAGTTGGGAACATAATTGAATTGAATAAACCAATCGCTAGTACTGAGTAAAGCGCTACATCACCTTCAGTGAAAATAGTCACTAATAGCAATACAATAACCATCATGGCATTAAAGAATAACGCTTTTGAAGGCGCAATCTTTTGCAGTGCAGCAGAGCCAATAAAACGACCCACCATAGCACCACCCCAGTAGTAAGCAATTAGGCTTGCAGCCGCATGCTCTTCAAGGCCAGCAATATGCTCTTCACCAAAGTAATTTACTAAGAAGCTACCAATTGAAACCTCAGCACCTACGTAACAGAAGATACCCACAACACCCATCATTAAATGAGGTGCTTCAGCTAGGCTGTGGCCTTTCGCTTTACAGTCTTGCTCTTCTGTATGCTCTGCAATTACTGGTAATTTAAAGAAGGCAAATACCACAGCAATAGTCAGTAATGCTGCTGCAAGCATAAGGTAAGGTACTTTAACCGACTCAGCGGTTGCTGCGTTTGCAGCTAACGTACCCGCTGTACCGAAGAATAAAATACCACCCACATATGGGCCAACTGTTGTGCCTAGTGAGTTAAGTGCTTGTGCTAAATTTAAACGTGACGATGCCGTTTTTTCAGGACCTAACGCCACAACATACGGGTTAGCTGATACCTGTAATACGGTAATACCGGCTGCAAGTACAAATAATGCACCTAAGAATAACCAGTACTCATGCACAACAACCGCTGGGTAAAATAACATACAGCCGATTGATGCCACGACTAAGCCAGTTAGTACACCGTTTTTGTAGCCCATTTTTTTAACCAACATACCCGCTGGTAGCGAAACGATAAAGTAAGCACCAAAGAAACAAAACTGAACCAGCATTGCCTCTGTGTAGGTTAGATCGAATACCCCTTTTAAACGCGGGATTAAAACGTCATTTAAAACTGTAATGAAGCCCCATAAAAAGAACAGGGTTGTCATTGCCGTCAGTGGTAGCAGGTAGTTTTTATTTTGCTGCGAACCATCGGCGACAAACGATTGGTTTGTATTTATTTCACTCACGTGGTTTTCACTCCGTTAACAAGTTACCCTTGATTCTACACATTGAAGCAAAAATAGCACAAAGATTTACTAGGAACGTTCCAATATTTTTATTTCCTGCTATAGTTGCAAAACGAACATAGATTTATTGATACACCATGGCCACAGTTGACTTTAAAAGCCCTGTTTTTCTTAAACAGCACATAAAAGACATCCTTGCTTTTTATCATCCTCATTGTGTTGATCATACAGCCCATGGCTTAGCTGGGTTTTATCAGTATTTTAAAAATGATGGCGCAATTTACGATAAACAAACTCGTCATTTAGTATCGAGTACCCGCTTTGTTTTTAACTACGCGATGGCGTATATCGAGTTCAAAGAACCTGAATATTTAAGCCTTGCTAAACATGGTTTAGCCCACCTTGAACATGCGCATAAGCAAGCATCCGGGGGTTATGCTTGGCTTATAAAGCAAGATGAGAGCGGCAAGGTAACTGTTTTAGACGATACCAACCATTGCTACGGGCTTGCCTTTGTATTGCTTGCAAACGCAGTTGCGTTAAAAGCAGGCATTAGCGATTGTAAAAATACCATTTCGCAGGTATGGGACTTATTAGAGCAGTACTACTTTGAACCCCAGCATAATGCCTACTTAGATGAACAAAATGCCGACTTTAGCCATGCAGATGACTACCGAGGCCAAAATGCCAATATGCATTTATGCGAAGCCTTACTCATGTGTTTTGAAGCAACCAACGAGAC
This sequence comes from Pseudoalteromonas sp. APAL1, assembly GCF_021532475.1. Lineage (NCBI taxonomy): Bacteria > Pseudomonadati > Pseudomonadota > Gammaproteobacteria > Alteromonadales > Pseudoalteromonadaceae > Pseudoalteromonas > Pseudoalteromonas sp. APAL1. The sequence continues at coordinate 32,832 of NZ_JAKGAW010000038.1, forward strand.
CCGTTATTTAAAGCGTGCTAAACAGCTTGCCGAGACCTTTACAGTAAAACTAGCTGCACACAGCCAACAGTTTGTCTGGGAGCATTACAATAAAAACTGGCAAATCGATTTAGATTACAACAAAGATGACCCACAGCATTTATTTAGACCTTGGGGATTTCAGCCAGGTCATCAAACTGAGTGGGCAAAACTGTTACTTATTTTACACCGCCATATTGATGAACCTTGGTTGGTAACGCGCGCCAAAAGCCTGTTTGATGAAACCCTAAGCATTGCATGGGATCAGCAACATAGTGGCATTTTCTATGGCTTTGCACCAGATAAGCAAATTTGTGATAGCGATAAATACTTTTGGGTGCAGGCCGAGTCATTAGCGGCAGCGGCCCTACTCGCTGATGCCACAAATGACGAAAGCTATTGGCAATGGTACGAAAAAATTTGGCTGTACAGTTGGCAGCATATGGTAGATCACCAATATGGTGCTTGGTATCGTATTTTATCTGCCCAAAACCAACCTTACAGTGACGAAAAATCGCCAGCAGGCAAAACTGACTACCATACTATGGGTGCCTGCTACGAAGTATTAAGAACCTTAACCTTGAGGAATGCATAATGAGTTTAGTGTGTTTTGGCGAAGCATTAATCGACTTTTTATCAGATGGTAAACAACCAGAGTCATTTACCAAATACGCAGGTGGCGCACCTGCCAATGTGGCTGTTGCAGCAGCAAAACTAGGCCTAAACACCAGCTTTTGCGGCATGTTAGGCGATGATATGTTTGGCCACTTTATTAAAGGTGAGCTAGATCAACATAGCGTTAATACATCTTATTGCCGCTTTACTGATGCAGCCAAAACAGCGCTTGCATTTGTATCACTTGATGAAAGTGGTGAACGCTCATTTAGCTTTTATCGCCCACCAGCGGCTGATTTACTTTATAGCGTAGACGACTTCGACCATGCAATGTTTGCAAATCACGCCATCATGCATGTATGCAGCAACAGTCTGACTGAGCACAACATCTATCAAACAACAATTTATGGTTTAACTCAGGCGAAAAAAGCCGGTGCAATTTGTAGCTTTGACATGAATCTGCGCGAAAACCTATGGCCAAGTATGCGCCATACACTCGATAGAATGTGGCATGTTATATCTCTTGCAGATATCGTAAAACTGTCATTTGAAGAGCTTGAGTTTTTAAATCAAAAAAGCCATCAAGAAATGCCTCTTGAGCATACTATCGATGCCATTTTAAAGGCAGGTGTAACCTGTTTGCTAGTTACCAATGGCGGCGAAGCAATCAGCTTTTACCACGCAGACTTTAAAGGCCAAGTTAGCCCACCAGCTACAAAAGTGGTTGATACCACAGCCGCTGGCGATGCCTTTATTGGTGGTATGCTGTCAAAGATTGGTCAGCATTGTGAAAACAAACAAAGCTTTAAAGCGTTTTGCCAAACCCCAGCAAATATTGAACAAACCATTGCTTATGCAGCTAAAGCCGGCGCTTTTGCAGTAAGCCGCTATGGTGCATTTGCTTCATTGCCGAGCGCGGCCGATTTAGGCTAAGAATGTTGAGTTTAAAGCCCAGCATTAAGTAATTAATGCCGGGCTGATTCGCTATTGCTCAGTTTTACATTTATCGATAATTGGTAAATACCTAAACACCTTCATGTTTGGATCGATCACCACATGATCCCCCGCTTTTAAAGCAATGCTAATCTCGCCACTTTCAACAGAATAAGTTTGTATCGAGCCATTTATTTGCACCGGAACTGGCATAGGGAATGACTTTCCTTGCAAAGAGTTCTTGTTCCATTTAAGTGTCAATCTGTTAGCTGATTGAACAACATCAAGTTTAGGTAATTCAGCCTGCTTAAGATACATATTAAAAAACCATTGATAGTCTTTACCCGTTAAACGATTAACAATGCTAATAAACTCGTCGGTATTTCGATAGCGCGGTGAAATTGGATAAGCCAATTGCTTAGTGTCGTTCACACCATAAAGTAGCTCACGTGTTGCTTGCCAAAATATATCTTCACCAACTAGCCAGCGAAGAGTGTGTAATGTCCAGCCACCCTTGCCATATATATCAGAGTTAAACGCTTGGTCAGATGTTACTTGTCCATCAAGCACAATGGCTTTACAGTTTTTCAGCCCTAAATACGACTTATACATGCTGTGGTTATAAGCTGCGTCACCAAACTTATATAGGCTGTAACTTGGTTGCATATAAAAACCAAACCCTTCATGAAGCCATGCATCATTGAGCTTCTCATGAGTCATTAAGTTGCCAAACCATTCATGAGCTAATTCGTGTTGCAGTAACCAATCATAACCATTTGGGTCGCGTTTGTATTTTTTACCATACGCGTTGATTGTTTGATGTTCCATGCCTAAATGTGGCGTCTCAACAAAACCTAACTTTTCACCGCCCCATGGATATGGACCAAGCATCTTTTCAAAAAACATAACCTGTTGGCGTAAATCATTTTCGATAAGCTCGCGTGCTTTTTGCTCATTTTTTTTGAGTGACCAAAATTCGATGGGCACAGTCGCGCCGTTAACACTGGTGTAATCGGTTTGAATTCGCGTATAGGGGCCAATATTAATTGCAATGTTATAGTCACTGGCTGGCACTGATAACAGCCAATCAAACTGCTGTTTATTACCATCAACTGGCTTCACTTCTTGTAAAACGCCATTAGTCACCGCACTCAGTCCTTCTGGTACTGTTAGACGAATGCGCATACTATCTGCTTTGTCTGCAAAATGATCTTTACATGGCCAAAATAAGTCGCAGCCTTCACCTTGTACAGCCGTTGCTATCCAAGGTTCACCTTCCTCTGTTTTTGAAAATACAAAACCGCCATCCCAAGGAGCATTTTTAGCTATATGAGGAAACCCTTGATAGGCTATAGCAATGCTTACCATGCTGTCTTTTGCTTGTTGTTCACCTAAGTCAACCCGAATTACACCGCCATCACGTTCATATTTAAGAGCCTCCCCTTTTGAGCTCACTTCATTAATTGTAAAGCGGCTATCCAATTTTAATTCTACAAATTGAGTGGCTTCTAGCACTTTAAACTCTGTTCTAGCAACACCTTCAATACGTTGGTTATCTGGAAATACCTCAAGTGCCAAATCGTAGTGCTTAACATCACTTTTAAGTGCAATTGTCGATAAAGCTTGCCCTGTATCACCAATAACAGGATCCAACGCAACAGGTTGTGAACTACAAGCGGCTAACACAGCCGATGCTACGAGGGTTGTTGCTACTTTAAAAAATTGATTTAGTTGCAAAATCCTTTTCCTTATCGTTATTTTTATTTATTCAAAATGACATGAGCAATTATTTATTACTAAGATTTGCGATGAAATTCAGACATAATTTGAAACAAACAAAAATAATGATCTCACTCTAAGAGGTATCTAAACCTAGAACTGTTGATGATAATCATGGTATGTTTTTCAACTAATTAAAGAAAAAGGAATTCATCCTATGAATAATAAGCTTCTTGCTGGAGGCGCGATTGCCATTGTTGCAGGTGCATTGTTGTACTCTCAAAATAAAGCCAGTGTTGATGTAGATTTACCTGAGCTTGCTTACGTGCCTGCCGATACGGCGGTTTTTTATGGTCAACTTAAGCCGTTTCCGTACAGCAAATACTTTGCCCTTATGCCAGATGCAATGAAAGGCACGAGCGATTTAACGCCCATCATTGCTGAGCTTAAAACCGTTGATGATAAGAATGCCCTATTCCTTGCATCACTGATGGAAAAATACCAACAATCACTGAGCTCTTACGATGCCTTCAAATCGATTTGGGGCTTTGGTGATGACTACAAAGGCATGATGTATGCGCAAGGTTTAATGCCGATTGTACGTTTTCAGGTCGCTGATCAAAGCAGCATTATCAATAGCATTAAGCAATCTGCTGATGAAACAGGTATTGCGTATACAACAGAAAGCCTTGAAGGCGTAAGCTACACCCGCTTTGCGATTGAACTTGAAGGCTTAGATAACTTCAACCTAATTGCATCAACTCACAACAATTGGGCTACCTTAACGCTGACCACTGCGCTTTCTAATGATCAAGATTTACGTATTGCCCTTGGTGTAGAAAAGCCGGCTCAATCATTGGCTGAGACTAAAAAACTGCCTGAGCTTATTAAAACTTTCTCGCTTGATGGCAACTCGGTTGGCTTTGTTGATCATCAACGTATCGCCAATGCAGTAACTGGCAAAGAAGACTCTCGCTTACACCAGATGCTCAAAGAGCTACTTGATAAAGCCCAGCAATCAAACGCATTTGCAGCGATTTCAACTCCTGAGTGTCAAGATGATATTGCAGCCATTGCCGCAAAATGGCCTGCAACAGTATCTGGCACAACAAAAACCCGTATTACCGCCGACTACGCCGACTTTGACGTAAAAGCAATATTGCAAAGCACAGATCAAGACTTACTAAATACCCTACAAGCCGTGCGTGGTTTTGTGCCAAAACATACCACTGGGCTTGACGGGCAAATGATGAGTGTTGCTTATGGTATTGATGTAGCAAAAGTCCTGCCGCTAGCGAATACATTAACGGGTGCAATTAAGTCAGCTGAGTTTAACTGTGGCCCAATTGTCGCACTACAAAATGAAATGCAAGAAGTAAGCACCGCTGGCCTTGCTATGATGTCGGGTTTTGCAAACGGCGTGCAAGGTATGAGTGTGAGTGTTCAAGACGCTGCATTGACCATTGATGACTACAACGGCCCACAAATAGACAAACTTGATGCCATCGTTACCCTATCTGCGACCGACGCCCATGGCTTGTATTCAATTGCGCAAGGTTTTGTGCCGCCACTTGCGAACATAAAACTACCAGCCAATGGTGATGCAGTGCTGATCAATGAATACATTCCATCGCCTGTGCCACTTAACTTTGATATTAAAATGGCCCTTAAAGGAAATCATATTGTGATTTTCACGGGTGATAAGTCAGCGCAGATAGCCGAGACTTTAGAGTCGCAAAGTGTCACTAAAAATGGCTTTGTGAACATGGCATTCGACGTACAAAAAATCTTATTACCTTTGCTTGATACGATTGCATCAATGGGTCAATTAAGTGATGAAGAAATGGCTGAGCTTGATTCGCTACGCGACCAACCTGTAGGTGTGTATTTTGCCACAGACATTACCGACAACGGCATTGGCCTTGAAAGTAACGTACAAATTACTAAAAAGTAGTTTTGAGTTTGAATCTAAAAAGAGCGCTATTTAGCGCTCTTTTTTTGTTGCCATTTAAGTGAGTTGTTAGTGTCTCGACTATTACAAATGGTGTCGTTTGAACTCTCAATACCACCGAGTTTGGCAAGTCGGTCGTACAGCACAACATTGCAGGTTGCGGCTAGGTTCATACAGCCTATGGTTGGTACATACACTACTTCATCACACCATTTCAACACGTCTTTACTGACCGAGCCATCTTCAGGGCCAAACACATAAAATGCGTTTTCAGGGTGCTTAAATTCAGGCAGTGGCGTTGCACCTTCAACAAGCTCAATCACCACCGTTGTGGCACCTTCAGGCTTTGCTTGCTCTAGGCTTTCAACTTGCGTGAGCGGAATATGCTCAAGCACATTTTTGGTATCGGTATGATACTTATTAGCGCGTAAATAGCGGCTACCAGTAAAAAATACTTGCTTGGCGTTGTAACAACCCGCGGCACGTAATACGCCTCCCACATTGGTTGGGCTTTTTGGGTTTAACAAGCCAATGCTTGCTTTAAGGGCGCTCATTAATCAATGTCTCTAGTTGGCCACTCGGCCACGTAAAGGTCAAAATCATCTAAGTCTACATCGCAGTCTTTCACTGTTTTGTCACGCACAGAAATACCTAACTCATGCATTAAATCTTTACTACCACCGTTCAGTAGCGGGTGCCAAGACGCAAGGCCACGGCCTTCGTAAAGGCGGCGGTAGCTACAGCTTTGCGGCATAAAAAAGATATCTTTGAGGTTTTCTTTAGTGAGCTTTACACATGAAGGCACCAAGGTTTGGCGGTTCGCATATTCACTGCAACCACAGGTGTCGTTGTCTAGGTATTGGCAAACGATATTAGTGAAGATGAGTTCTTCACCCTCGCGAAGTTGATCCGTAGCGGTAAATTCATCTTCGTCTTCACTGTCGATAAATGTGTTTAAACAACATTTACCACAGCCGTCACAAATGGCTTCCCATTCGGGTTGTGACATTTGCTCAAGCGAGCGCTTAAGCCAAAATTGATCTTCTAACATGGTATTACTCAAAGCCCCTAAACAGCGCGCATTCTAGCGTAAAGCCAGCATGCGCGCAAAGTTTAGCGAGTTTGGGCGATACCCAAGCCATCTCAAGATGCAGAATTCAGCGTTTCACAGGTGCCTTAATATCAAGGCGTTACTTTGCAAGAATGGCATTCCCTTTTAAGAAGTAACAACGATGAGAGTAAGTGCCTGTGAAGCGCCCAAGGGGTTGGTTTAAAAGCGATTTATACTGCGTTATTGATTTTAACAATAGAACCACTATTACTTGCAATCAATGCCTTGCCTAAATCGCTTTTAATTCCAACTGAAACTCGCACCTTGAGGTGGTTTGGGTATTTTACTTTTGCTCGTTAACCCAACGCTTAATTTTCTCTTCAAGAATAGGCATAGGTAATGCGCCATCAATCAGAACTTGCGTATGGAAAGCTTTAATGTCGAACTTATCGCCTAGTTCTTTGCTAGCGTAGTCACGTAGTTCTTGAATTTTGAACTGACCTAACTTGTACGACAACGCTTGGCCCGGCCATGCAATGTAACGCTCAACTTCGGCAATAATGTCGCTTTCGGCCATTGATGAGTTAGCCAACATGTAATCAATACCTTGTTGACGTGTCCAACCTTTTGCGTGGAAACCAGTATCAAGCACTAAGCGCATTGCACGTAATTGCTCATCTGATAAACGGCCGTACCACATGTAAGGGTCGGTAAATAAGCCAAGCTCTTTACCTAAGCTTTCTGCATACAATGCCCAACCTTCTGCAAATACCGTGTAGCCACCAAATTTACGAAACAGCGGTAATCCTTCAATTTCTTGCTGCAAGGCAATTTGAAAGTGGTGACCCGGCGCGGCTTCGTGAATAGATAAGGTTTCAAGTAAAAACTTAGGCTGTGCTTTTAGGTTAAAAGTATTGATATAGAAAATACCTGGGCGCGAACCATCTGGTGCTGGCGACTGATAAGATGCTCCCGCAGCTGATTCAGCGCGGAAATCTTCAACTGCTTTTACAACGTATGGCGCTTTTGGCGCAATATCGAACATTTGCGGCAGCTTAGCATCAATCTTTTCTTTTACTGCTTCGTACGCGGCAATTAACTCTTCTGGCGTATCGTAGTAAAACTCATCTGAGGTTCTTAGGTGTTCAAAAAACGCTTTTAAGTCGCCTTCAAAACCGACAGTCTCTTTAACTTTTTTCATCTCAGATAAAATGCGCGATACTTCGCTTAAACCAATATCATGAATTTCATCGGCGTTTAAGCTCAGCGTTGTATGCTGTTTAATTTGGTACTCATACCATGCTTTACCATTTGGTAGGTCACTGTAACCAATGCTTTCACGGGCATTTGGAATATATTCATTCGCTAAAAAGTCAGCCATTTTTTGATACGCAGGCACTAGACGCTCGCTGATCATCGCCGTGTACGCGCTTGTTAGCTGTGCTTTTTGCTCGTCGCTGAAAGACTCAGGTAACTGAGCAATTGGCCCCCAGAATAATGACTCTTCTGGTTTTTCTACAATATGAGTTTGAAATTGCGGTAATAGTTTTTCAGCAAGCGGTTTAGGAAGAACCACTTTGTCTTTCATGCCTTGGCGCATTGATTGTTCAACACTGTCTAACCAAGCGATAAAACCATCAGCACGTTTTTCAAATGCTTGATAATCTTCAACCGTGTTAAAAGGTTGTGCACTTTGCCCAGAACCTAACGCAGCAAAGGTATTATGCGCCCCGCCCATTTGGTTAATTGGCATTAAGTAACTTGGAAACTGAGCGCCTTCAATCGCAAGATCTAAATCGCGGGCTAGAATTTCGTAGCTCAATAATGACTGACCTGATAATTGCGCTTTGTCGATATTTGCTAGTTTGTTTTTGTATTCTTTAACAAAGTTAAGCTGCTCGTCGCGGTTTGCTTTACTAATAGGTGCAATAAATTGGTCGTTATATTCGCTGCGACCAATGTAAGTACCGCCAATTGGATTAAACTTTAAGCCTGCTTCAAAGTAGTCTGCTAGTAATGTATCAAGTTGCTCTTTGGCTAACGTTGCGCTTGGTGCTTGTTTGCTTACTTCTTGAGTTGGTTTTTCGTTGCTTGGTGTTGATTCATTACAACCAAGTAATGCAAACATCACCGCCGAACTAAGTAGTGCTAGTTTTACGTTTTTCATTCTTTCCCTGCCCTTATATTAAGTACGCGTAAATTATGAGGGTTTAGTTCCCTATTTAGCAAGTAGCGCTGCAACTTATCGCAGTTTATTTACACTTAACAAGCTGATTGCTAGAGTGGCGGCTCGACTTACCAATTTTGAATAAAAATGAAAAAGACAGCTCTTGCTATTAGCCTAGGCCTTGCTTGCCTAACCTCTTTAAATACCTACGCAACCACCTACTTATCGGCAAAAGCCATGGTAGATGTAAATTCAGGTAAACTGATTAAATCACCACTTATCAGTATAGATAACGG
>NZ_JAKGAW010000039.1:0-38924 GCF_021532475.1 Pseudoalteromonas sp. APAL1
CACTTACAGAAGTGATATTAAAAGCGCGTTGTTATGCTCAATACTTAAGTTTAAATGAGCACCAATTAGTTGAACAAGACGAAACTGAGCATTGGTTTGCGCACTTTAACTTCACTCAAGAAGAGCTCGATCAGCTTGCAAAATGCAATTTTGATCGCTTCCATATCCAAATTAATTAAAAAAAATGTTAATTTTTTTGCGACTATTCATTCATTGTTTATCAATCCACACTGACAATTTTTCTGTAAGCATGCTCTGCGGTGCTTACTAGCAGCACGCCTTTTTATCGTATTTAGTTTAAAAAACAACCTTCAAATAGTTATTCACTATCCATGAAAAAATATCTCGAGCCCTTTATTTTCAAGGGCTACATGAAAGTTTTCTAAGAGACAGAACGAAAATTTTCTGAAATAATGAACGAATGAAAATTGAACCAAAGGGTAATTTTGGTGAATTTACGCTAAGCTCAATCGGCTAATTAAAATGGCTTAGTTTAGCTTTAAGATGCCACCTTACTCTTCGTGTGCTTACAATTAAGAGGATATAAAATGACAGTCAATCGTGAATTATTTGATCAAGTAATGGTTCCTAACTATGCACCATCAAGTGTTATTCCTGTTCGAGGCGAAGGCTCTCGTGTATGGGACCAAGAAGGTCGCGAATTTATCGATTTTGCTGGTGGTATCGCAGTTAACTGTCTAGGTCACTGCCATCCAGCTCTTGTAAGTGCATTAAAAGAGCAAGGCGAGAAAATTTGGCACTTATCAAATGTAATGACTAATGAGCCTGCACTTCGTCTAGCTAAAAAGCTAACTGATGCAACATTTGCAGAGAAAGTATATTTTGCTAACTCAGGCGCAGAAGCAAATGAAGCGGCACTAAAATTAGCGCGTCGTTTTGCTCTTGATAACTATGGCGAGCAAAAGTCGCAAATTATCTCATTCAATAAAGGTTTCCACGGTCGTACATTCTTCACTGTAACGGTAGGTGGCCAAGCTGCATACTCTGATGGTTTTGGTCCTAAACCTGGCGATATCGTACACTGTGACTATAACGACTTAGCAGCATTCGAAGCGCTTATCTCTGATAATACGTGTGCGGTAATGATGGAGCCTCTGCAAGGCGAAGGCGGTATCATTTCACCAACCAAAGAATTTGTAGAAGGTGTACGTGAGCTGTGTACTAAACACAATGCACTTTTAATTTTTGATGAAGTACAAACAGGTGTTGGTCGTACTGGTGAGCTTTATGCTTATCAAGGTCTAAACGTAACTCCAGATATCTTAACTACAGCCAAAGCGTTAGGTGGTGGTTTCCCAATCGGTGCGATGATCACCACAGCTGATATTGCTAAGCACTTAAAAGTAGGTACTCATGGTTCTACTTACGGTGGTAACCCACTTGCATGTGCAGTAGCAGAAGCGGCATTCGATACAGTAAATACACCAGAAGTATTAAATGGTGTTAAAGAAAAGTCGGCATTATTCCGTGAGTTACTAACGGCGATTAACGAAAAGCACAATGTATTCACTGAAATCCGTGGTGAAGGCCTATTAATTGGTGCTGTAGTAACAGAGCAGTTTAAAGGTCGTGCAAAAGAGTTCTTAGTTGCAGCAACAGAAGAAGGCGTGATGTCTTTAGTTGCAGGTGTTGATGTTGTTCGTTTCACTCCGTCACTTGTAATTCCAGAAGCTGATATCCGCGAAGGTATGGCTCGTTTTGAAAAAGCGGTTGCTAAAGTCGCTAATAGTTAATTTCTTAACTGCCAACTCAGGGCAAGCATAGCTTGCCCACATTTCTTAATTTACCGTTATTTATAAGGGAGCAAGCGGACTTATGATGATCCTTCGCCCAATTCAGCAAAGTGATTACGCTTCATTAGTAAAGATTGCCGTAGAGTCAGGACATGGCTTCACATCTTTGCCTAATAATGAACAATTGCTACAAAAGAAAATAGATCATTCTGTCAGCTCATTTGCAAAAGCTGCTCAACAACCAGGTGATGAAGGTTACTTGTTTGTTCTTGAGGATAGCGAGACTGGTGAAGTTGTTGGTACTTCTGGTATCGAAGCAGCTGTTGGTTTAGATGATGCTTTTTATCACTACCACTTAAGTAAAGTGATTCACTCTTCACGGACCCTTGATGTATACAAAGCTGTTGATATTCTTACCTTGTGTAATGATTACACAGGGGCAACAGAGCTATGCACGTTATTCCTAAAAGATGGCTACCGTAAAAATAATAATGGTAAATTACTCTCAAAAGCGCGTTTTATGTTTATAAACCAGCATAGAGAACGCTTTGCTGAAACTGTGATTGCTGAGATGCGTGGTGTATCAGACGAAAACGGTGAAAGCCCATTCTGGCAATGGTTAGAAGAGCACTTTTTTTCAATGGACTTTCCTACTGCTGACTACCTCACCGGGATTGGTCAAAAGGTGTTCATTGCTGAGTTAATGCCTAAGTACCCAATTTACGTCAACTTATTGAGCAAAGATGCGCAAGCTGTAATCGGTCAAGTGCACGCTAACACGCGTCCTGCTATTGAACTTTTAAAGAACGAAGGTTTCACCTTTAACGGTTACGTAGATATCTTTGACGCAGGCCCAACAGTTGAAGCAAAGATCGAAAATATAGCTACAATTCGTAATGCCAAAACATTCAAAGTTGAAATTGGTGAAAGCCAAGGCGACACCACGGTATTGTTAGCAAACGATAAAATTGCTGATTTTAGAGCAACCGTGACTCAAGTTAGCCTATCATGCGATGCCGATAGCATCACAATCTCAAGTGAATTAGCAAAAGCACTTCACCTAGAAGCGGGTGATTCAGTATCACTAGCAGAACTATAGAATTCAGGAGACATATTAATGACTCATGCAGCGCAATTTATTAATGGTCAATGGCAAGCAGGCCTTGGTCATACTTTTCAGTCTGTTAACCCTGCAAACAACGACGTAATTTGGCAAGCAAACAGTGCAACAGCTGAGCAAGTAGACAGTGCCGTGTCTGCTGCACGTGAAGCATTTTACAGCTGGGCTGACAAATCATTCGCTGAGCGTTTAGCGATTGTAAAAACATTTGCTGAAACGCTAAAAGAGCACAGTGAAGAACTCGCTGTTGCGATTGCACAAGAAACCGGTAAACCACTTTGGGAAACGCGCACTGAAGCAGGTGCTATGGTGGGTAAAATTGCTATCTCTGAAAAAGCATTTTTAGAGCGTACTGGTGATGTTGAAAACCCAATGCCGCAAGGCCGTGCGATGATCCGTCATAAACCTCATGGTGTTGTCGCAGTATTTGGGCCATACAACTTCCCTGGCCACTTACCAAATGGTCATATTGTGCCTGCATTATTAGCAGGTAATACCGTGGTATTTAAACCGTCAGAATTAACGCCTGCTGTTGCTGAGTTAACGTTAAAGTTATGGGAAAAAGCCGGTCTGCCTGCAGGTGTTATCAATCTTGTACAAGGTGAAGTTGAAACCGGTAAAGCGCTTGCGTCTCATAAAGGTATTGATGGCTTATTCTTTACGGGCTCTTCTCGTACTGGTCATATTTTACATGAGCAGTTTGCCGGTCAGCCGGGTAAAATCCTAGCGTTAGAGATGGGGGGGAATAACCCGCTTATCGTCACTGATGTTGCTGATACTAAAGCGGCTATCCACGATATTATCCAATCAGCGTTTATCTCAACCGGTCAACGCTGTACCTGTGCGCGTAAACTGTTTTTACCAAAAGGCGAGCAGGGTGATGCTATCTTAGCCGGTCTTATTAAAGCGACTAAAGCGATTAAAGTAGGTGACTACGACGCAGAAGATCAGCCTTTCATGGGTTCAATGATTTCTGCGGCAGCAGCAGCTGGAATGGTTGCAGCGCAAAAGCAACTTGTTGAGCTTGGTGCTGAAGTGTTAGTTGAACTTACTCACAAAGAAAATACCGGCTTTGTAACACCGGGTATTTTAGAGTGTACCGATGTGGCTAACTTCCCAGATGAAGAGCACTTTGGACCACTGCTTAAAGTGTTCCGCTTTACTGACTTTGATGCCGCTATTGATAAAGCGAATGACACAAGCTTTGGCTTATCAGCCGGTTTATTAAGTGACAGCGCAGCAGATTACGATCACTTCTTACGTCGTATTCGTGCAGGTATCGTAAACTGGAACCGTCCAATCACAGGTGCATCAAGTGCAGCACCATTTGGTGGTATTGGTGCATCGGGTAACCACAGAGCAAGTGCTTACTATGCAGCTGATTATTGTGCATACCCAGTTGCTTCGGTAGAGCTTGAAAAAGTAGCGATGCCAGCGACATTGAGCCCAGGCTTAAAAATCGATTAATAACCGTAAATTATTATAAAAAGCAGCTTAGGCTGCTTTTTTTGTATGAGATGTCTAGCAAAGGTAGCAATTAAAAGCGCTTTCTGCTTAAATCTAAAGAGATAGTTTTTTATTAGGTGTGCAGTCGTATGGTTTTAGATAGGCAAGGGTACGATGATCTTGTCATGTATCTCACTCAAAATTTAGCGCTTTTTGAGAAGCCAGGTCAAATTAAACCAGGAGCTCCAACAGTGTTAGAGCTGATTGAAGACGTGATAGCAGAAAACGTTATGTTACTTTGCGAACAACACACTGAGCTTAATACTGAGCAACGCAGCCAAATTGTCCGCGAAGTAGATGGCATTGTGTATGACTTACAAGAAGTGTTAAGTAGCGTTACAAATCACACTGTAACCGTTGAGCAGCATGCATTTATTGATGAGTTTGCTGGACTGGTAAAAAACTTATTTGATAACGCCGTGGCTGAAAGCGCTTAACGGCCACTGTTAGCGCTCTTTTTAAGTTCGCAATCAGCGTGCTTGCGCTTGCAGCTGCAAATCCTCAATTAACTGCTTTACTCCTTGGCCTACCGCTTATCTCTTGCATCTGAGTGTGACTTGCTTACAATCAAGCAAAACAACTTGAAGAGACAAAATAAATGCAAGCGAATGTAAAATGGGTAGAGGGTGATACCTTCATTGGCCTTTCAAACTCAGGCCACAATGTCGTTTTTGATGCTGGTAGCGATAGCGCAGCACCAAGCCCAATGGAAATGGTATTAATGTCGGCAGGTTGCTGCTCATCGGTTGATGTAGTAAGCATTCTAAAAAAAGCAAAGCAATCATTCTCTGATGTGCAAGTGAAGCTAACAGCTGAACGTGCTGAGTCTGCACCTCGCGTGTTTACCAAGATTAACCTACACTTTGTGGTTACCGGTGATAATGTCTCTGAAAAACACCTTGCGAGAGCTGTGCAATTGTCTGCAGAAAAGTATTGCTCTGTAGCCTTAATGCTTGATAAATCAGTAGAAATTACGCATAGCCACGAAGTTGTTCTAGAACAGGTAAAATAACGCTTTTTCCGAGCGGGAAATTCGTATAAAATCCGCGAACTTTTATTTCTGCTGGTGCAGGTTTCACTCGTTTAAAGGTTGGTTTAGCATGAATAAACCCTTCGATAAAATTAAGCTTCATGGCTTTAATAACTTAACTAAGAGCTTAAGCTTTAGTATTTACGATATTTGTTACGCAAAGACTGAACAACAGCGTAAAGAATATATTGAATATATCGACGAACAGTATAGTGCTGATCGCCTTACCGATATTTTAGGTGAAGTTGTGGATATTATTGGTGCAAACATCTTGAATGTTTCTCGCCAAGATTACGATCCGCAAGGTGCCAGTGTGACAATTCTGATCTCAGAAGAGCCAATTGAGCAGCAAACTACCTATGACGTTGATGAAGCGCCGGGTCCTTTGCCTGAAACTGTTGTTGCGCACTTAGACAAGAGCCACATCTGTGTTCACACATACCCAGAAGCACATCCTGATGATGGTATTTGTACGTTCCGTGCTGATATTGAAGTATCAACGTGTGGCATCATCTCGCCATTAAAAGCGTTAAACTTCTTAATTCACAGCCTTGAGTCTGATGTTGTAACAATTGACTACCGCGTACGTGGTTTTACGCGTGATGTGGATGGTGTTAAGCACTATATCGACCACGCAATTAACTCAATTCAGAACTACATGACTGAAGATACAAAAGAAGCGTACCAAATGATGGACGTAAACGTGTATCAAGAGAACTTGTTTCACACTAAGATGATGCTAAAAGAAACTGACTTGAATACTTATTTATTCGGTGTTTCTACAGCAGATCTTTCAGAAGACGAAGAAGAAGAAATTCGTTCTAAGTTAACTCGTGAGATGCAAGAAATCTTCTATGGTCGTAACTTACCAGACACAGAGTAAGTAGCCACAAGCTTAAAAAAAACGGCGTGTAATGTATGTTACACGCCGTTTTTTATTTCAGGCTTAGTGTTGTGGCAGTCGTAACTGCGAACCCTCAGTTACTTAATAAGTCGCAACTCTGTTTGTCTGCCATCAAGATACCAAACTCCAGAGCTATCAAAAAAAGCATCTTCTTCGAGCATAATACGGATCTCTTTGTTCCAAGGCTCTATATATACAGCATTATTTAACTCAATCGAATACGCCGTATTTAAGTGAAGCGGGTAGTCACCATCGCCAGCAACACCTTGTTGAGAATCCCACATGCCCAATGTTGTACCTGCTGCGTGGCCATGATAACCAATTGGGTGCGTGTAGATTGTTGGCTTTAATCCTTTAGCAATTGCCTCGGCGCGTGATTCTTTCAGTACTTCGTTACCGGTTTTACCGATTGCAAAATGTGAAGTAAAAATATCTTGCAATTGATTACCGCGTTTTAATGCGTTTATTAAATACTCGGGTGCTTGTGTTTCATTTTCTTTTAACACATAAGCATGTTGTTGAGTGTCAGTATTTAAACGCAAATAGGTAATACCAAAATCAACATGCAGCAGATCCCCTGCTTGAATGATTTGCTCATCACCTTCACTAAAACTGGTCTCATGGTCAAAAGTTGTTTTATCGGCACGTTGTATACTGACGCTTGGGTGAAACCATGTTTGCAGTTTTAATTCCCTTACCCGCTCTCTAAACCACCAAGTTAAATCTGTAGTTGTAGTTTTACCGACAGTGATGACTTTACTTGAAAACCCCTCAGCAATAATTTGATGTGCAATGGCGACCGCTTTTTTATACATTGCTATTTCTTCAGGTATGCGTTGTTCTAGCCAAGCTACCGCGAGGGGCTCTGCAGAAATCAGTTTATTAAGGTATTTATTTGGGAGAGCACTTTTAAGTGCATTAAAATCGCTAACAACGAGTCCATCTGCGTGAGCCCAGATTTTTGATGTGTTAAGTGCGATATTTTTGGGTTGATATTGCTCAATCAGTTCAACTAAGGCTAACCATTGATCTGGCTGCTGTTGTTTGTCCCATGCTTTTTTAAATACAGTGCCTATGCTGTAGGGCGCAATTGCGAGTGCGTCAACTTCGCCTTGTTTATTGAGTGCAAAAACAAGTATGGTTGTTCGCCTTGCAGAAAGCCAAGTTGCCGGTAGAAAGGTTTTTAAAATAGGGTCTTCATTGTATTCGCGGCTAATCATAAGCCACATATCAATATTATGTTGCTTCATAAGCGAGGGCAAAAGCGTTTTAACTCTAAGCTCTGTGACTTTATCTATAAAAGCAGCTCGCTCCTTCATTGGTAGAACCGATAATTCACTCGCCTTAATGGGCAATGCCCACAAGCTATATAGTATTAGCGCTAGCTTGATGTTTGTTTTATTTAGCACGTTGTTGTTTCCTTTATTATTTTTATAAACTGCTTAAAAACATAGCAACACTCTATACAATAAACGAGTAATTTAAGGTGAATTACAGGTTTCTATGCGTAAACTCGCTTGCTAAAGTAAAGGTGTAGATTGGGAATAAAGTTAAGGATAATAATGAATCAGCAGGTATTTTTAGCAAAACAGATTCGTGAAAATGAAGGCCCAGCAGCTAAACGGTGTGGTGTAACACTTTATGAGCTAATGGAACGGGCCGGACAAGCGACTTATCAGCATCTACTTAACTACTTTCCTGATGCTAAAAAGTTTGTTGTATTAACTGGCGTTGGTAATAACGCTGGTGATGGCTATGTTGTGGCACGCTTAGCTAAACATGCTGGGATGCAGGTGACGGTTATAGCAGCAAAACCTGAGCAACCCCTTAAAGGTGATGCGCTCACCGCTCAGCAAGCTTGGTTAGAATTAGGTGGGACAATTACTGCAGATCTAAGCTCCATTAAAACAGCTGACATCATCATTGATGGCTTGCTCGGCACGGGTATTCAAAGCGAGGTGCGAGAGCCATTCGCACAATTAATTAAAGCAGCCAACGAAAGCCAAGTGCCAGTTGTTGCTATTGACCTCCCGTCAGGCATTAATGCAGACACAGGTGTAGTACAGGGAGTTGCAATAAAAGCAGCGCTCACCGTCACCTTTGTGGGTATTAAACAAGGTTTAGTAACTGGGCAAGGACGAGCACATACAGGAGAGCTTGAGTTTGCAGACTTAGCTATTCAAGATGCCTTTTTACAATTGACGACACCTACTGCAGAGCTAATCAATTATAAGGCCCTGTCGAGGCTTCCCAAGCGCGATAACAACAGCCATAAAACTAGTCATGGTAAATTGCTGTGCATTGGTGGTAATGCTGGCACCGCAGGCGCAATTCGTTTAACTGCTGAAGCCGCTCTTCGCACAGGTGCGGGCATGGTTAAAGTGTATACCCATAGCAGTTCTATTCTGCCAGTGAGCATTGGGCGGCCTGAGATTATGGTTACCGATACACATTTAATTAGTGCGCTAGAATGGGCGAGTTGTATTGCTATTGGTCCTGGGCTTGGACAGGACGCGTGGTCCGAAACAACCTTTGAAACGGTCATGCAGTATTGCTTTACTAATAATAAGCCATTGGTTATTGATGCTGATGCACTTAATTTAATAGCTCAGCATGCTTCTTCATTTCCATTAGCCAATACGGTTATCACACCGCACCCCGGTGAGGCTGCAAGACTGCTTAATTGTCGCGCTAACGATATTGAAGAAAATCGCTTTCATGCGGTAAAACAGCTTGCACGCAGCTATACCACTACTTGTGTACTCAAAGGTGCTGGCAGTTTAATTGCAGACAAGAATCAAACATGGGTGTGTACAGATGGAAATCCTGCACTTGCCGTTGGCGGCAGTGGTGATGTTTTAACAGGTATCATCGCGGCACTTATCGCACAGGGGCTAACTACCCAGCAAGCAGCCTGCCTAGGGGTCTGCTTACATGCGAAAGCGGGTGATATCGCCGCTGAGCGCGATGGTGAGCGTGGTATGTTGCCAAGTGACTTGTTTGCGATAGTGAGGGAGTTGGTTAACTGAGTGGTCAGTAATTGATAGCTAAAAGAAAACCCAGCCGAAGCTGGGTTTTTTAAGCAAGATTTTTGGGGGATGATTACATCATGCCGCCCATACCACCCATGCCGCCCATGCCGCCCATATCAGGAGCACCAGCGTCATCTTTAGGGATTTCAGCAACCATTGCTTCAGTTGTGATCATAAGACCCGCGATTGAAGCTGCGTACTGTAGTGCAGAACGCGTTACTTTAGTTGGGTCTAAGATACCCATTTCGATCATGTCGTTGTACTCGCCAGATGCTGCGTTGTAACCGTAGTTACCTTCACCACCTTTTACAGAGTTAACAACAACTGATGCTTCGTCACCTGCGTTCGTTACGATTTGACGAAGTGGTGCTTCCATCGCACGTAGTGCAACTTTAATACCGTGGCTTTGGTCTTCGTTGTCGCCAACTAGCTCAGCAAGTTTGCTTGCTACGCGAACTAGTGCAACACCACCACCCGGTACAACACCTTCTTCAACCGCTGCGCGAGTTGCGTGTAGAGCATCTTCTACGCGGTCTTTCTTCTCTTTCATTTCGATTTCAGTTGCTGCGCCAACTTTGATTACTGCAACACCGCCAGCTAGTTTAGCCATGCGCTCTTGTAGTTTCTCTTTATCGTAGTCAGACGTTGCTTCTTCGATTTGTGCTTTGATTTGTGCAACACGGCCGTTGATACCGTCTTCTTCACCTGCACCATCGATGATTGTTGTATCATCTTTAGTGATCACAACGCGTTTCGCTGTACCTAGGTCTTCGATTGTTGCTTTTTCTAGCTCTAAACCGATTTCTTCAGAAATTACTGTACCACCAGTTAATACTGCGATGTCTTGTAGCATTGCTTTACGACGGTCGCCAAAACCTGGCGCTTTAACTGCAGAAACTTTTACGATGCCGCGCATGTTATTTACAACAAGTGTTGCAAGCGCTTCACCTTCAAGGTCTTCAGCAATAATTAGTAGTGGCTTGCTAGCTTTAGCAACCGCTTCTAATGTAGGTAGTAGCTCACGAATGTTAGATACTTTTTTGTCTACAAGTAAAATGTAAGGGTTGTCTAGCTCTACAGCGCCTTTTTCAGCGTTGTTGATGAAGTAAGGAGACAGGTAACCGCGGTCAAACTGCATACCTTCAACTACGTCTAGTTCGTTTTCTAACGACTGACCTTCTTCAACAGTGATAACGCCTGAATCACGGCCAACTTTTTCCATTGCTTCTGCAATGATGTCACCGATTTCTTTATCAGAGTTAGCAGAAATAGTACCTACTTGAGCAATCGCTTTAGTGTCTGCACATGGTACAGAAAGCGCTTTAAGCTCTTCAACTGCCGCAGTAACTGCTTTATCGATACCACGCTTAAGGTCCATTGGGTTCATACCCGCTGCAACTGCTTTTAAGCCTTCGTTTACGATAGCTTGCGCTAATACAGTTGCTGTTGTTGTACCGTCACCTGCAGCGTCATTCGCTTTAGACGCTACTTCTTTAACCATTTGTGCGCCCATGTTTTCGAACTTGTCTTCAAGCTCGATTTCTTTAGCTACAGACACACCATCTTTAGTGATTACAGGAGCACCGAAAGATTTGTCTAATACAACGTTACGGCCTTTAGGACCTAAAGTTACTCTTACTGCGTTTGCTAAAATATTTACGCCAGTTAGCATTTTGCTACGTGCGTCACCTGCAAAAAGTACTTCTTTTGCTGCCATGATTTAATTCCTCTTAAATTCTGTAAACGGGTTGCTAAACGAAAAGTAGGATTAGCCTACAATGCCTAGAATGTTATCTTCACGCATGATCAGGTACTCTTGACCTTCGATCTTTTCAGCTTTTTCAACATAAGAGCCGAACAGCACAGTGTCACCGGCTTTAACTTCTAATGCTCTTACTTCACCGTTGTCTAAAACACGGCCATTACCAACAGCGATAACTTCTCCGCGAGTTGATTTTTCAGCTGCAGAGCCAGTTAATACAATACCGCCAGCAGACTTAGTTTCTTCTTCTAGACGCTTAACGATGACGCGATCATGTAAAGGACGAATGTTCATTTATTTAGTTCTCCTAACAGTTTCTGAACAGTACAGAAAAAATCTTGTGTTATTGCAGGGGAGTGCTAAGCCACCCGTTGCGTTTCATTGCCTTCATTAATGGGGGTGGCTTAAAAAAATCCAAGTACAAAAATTAAAAAATTTTAATCTTTTCGCTCAAATTCACCATCAATAGTTGTCGGTTGATGAGTTGGCTCTTCGTGTTGGGGTGCTTTACTGTGGTATTGAAAGTGTGCAGAGCCTTGATTCGCTTGTGAACTCATACGCACAGTTGCATGGCTGGCAAGGCTTGCAGCTAATTTATTACGTATTGCTGGGGTAAGTAATAAAAAGCCAAAAAAGTCTGTCATTATGCCAGGAGTCATTAATAACACTCCGGCAATAATCACACACAAGCCAGTAAATAATTCTTTCGCAGGCATTTGCCCTTGCGCCATTTGTAGTTGCACATTTTGGATTGCTCCCATGCCTTGCTGTTTCACTAATTTGGCACCAACAATGGCCGTGACGATAACTAGCGCTATGGTAGCAAACCCGCCAATGACTTCACTCACTTGAATAAGTAAGGCAATCTCCACAATCGGCACTAAAATAAATAACAAAAACAAAAATCTAAACATAACGCTCTCTAAAAATGTCACTCTCTTTGGAGTCAATGAAATATAAGTTGGGGTGATCGGGTCTTTTTTCAAGCTGGAGCCATGGATCACCTAGCTCGCTACACATTATTGCTGCTATCAGCTACTATGGTGCGACTCACGTGATCAAAAAAAGGTTCCTTATGAATACGCATTATCGACTGATTTTTACTACTTGTGCGAATGAAGCTGAGGCTCGTCAGCTGGCTCAACACCTAGTGAAAGAAAAGCTAGCTGCCTGTGTCAATATTCTGCCTACTATCGAATCTATCTATATGTGGGAAGGCGAGTTAACGCAAGCGACAGAGAGTAAATTACTGATCAAAACTAAATCAGAAAAAATGAATGAGGTGATCCAAACTATCAAGAAATTGCATAGTTATGAGGTCCCTGAGATTCAGGTCGTTGATGTAGCAACAGGCAATTTAGCCTATTTTAATTGGATGGATGAGGTACTTAATTAATGCGATCGTTCCTTTTATTACTTTGCGCACTGTGGTTATTGCCTGCAAGCGCAAGTAATAGTAATTTACTTGGTAATTTACTGCAGCAACCGGCAGAACACACCTTTCTCCCTGTTGATAAAGCCTTTGTTTTTGATTTTGATCAGCAAGGTAAAACCTTATTCATTGGTTGGGATATAGCGCCCGATTATTATCTTTATAAAAAGAAAGTCGAAATTATTGCCAAGGGAGCCGATATAGAAGTGCCTGAGCTTGGTAAAGGCGTCATTATTGAAGATGAGTTTTTTGGTAAGACCGAAGTATTTTTTGATTCATTAAGTGTGATAACAAAAGTAAGCAACATCACAGATGGGGCAGTTGTTAAAGTTCGTTTTCAAGGCTGTGCCGAAGCGGGGTTATGTTATCCGCCAGAAGTGAGAACCATTCCTTTATCTGTGATTGCTGATGAGCAAGTATCGCAAACTGCAGATGCTGGCAATGCATTGGCTGCATTAACACAAGCCGCAGAGGTAAATGACGCATCATCAGCGCCTTCTCAAGAAGTATCAAAACCAGTTGGTGAGCAGTCATATACCGATAAACTAGCGTCACAAGGTTTACTAACGAACCTAGTTATCTTCTTTTTAGTCGGTGTTGGTCTGGCTTTTACACCATGCGTATTCCCAATGTTTCCGATTTTGTCGAGCCTTATTGCAGGTCAGCAGAATTTATCGACTAAAAAAGCGTTTTCGCTGTCGTTTGTTTATGTGCAAGGGATGGCAGTTACCTATGCAGCACTGGGCTTAGTGGTTGCATCTTTAGGTGGGCAAGTACAAGGGTATTTGCAGCATCCTACAGTACTAATCAGCTTTAGTATCTTATTTGTATTGCTAGCAATGTCGATGTTTGGCTGGTACGAAATTAAACTGCCAAGCGGCATGATGAATAAACTCACTCAGGTTAGTAACCAACAAAAAGGCGGCAACTATGTTGGCGTATTTATGATGGGTGTACTGTCTGGCTTAATTGCTTCACCTTGTACTACTGCACCACTGTCAGCTGCTTTGCTTTATGTTGCACAAAGTGGTGATTATTTAGTGGGAGGTTTAACTTTGTATGTACTGAGCTTAGGCATGGGACTGCCTTTATTATTGCTTGGTACATCAGGTGGTAAACTACTTCCCAAAGCCGGTGGTTGGATGGAACAAGTGAAAACGTTATTCGGTTTCATCATGCTAGTTGTGCCGCTAATTCTGCTAGAGCGTATTGTTGATATCGAGATCATTTGGTTAATGGCTGGTTTATTAGCACTTGCTACAGCCTTGTACTTACATCATTGGCAAAGTGGTCAATCGCAAGGTAAGTTAAAAACAGCATTATGGTTTGCTGCAACCTTACTGGTTGTGACTGGGGCGAGTTTAACGAAAAATTATTTTTGGCCGACTAAAGCGGCGGTTGCACAAGCTGAAGTGCAAACACATGGCTTTAGACAAGTTGCTAATTTAAGTGAATTGAAAGAAGAGATTGCAAAGGCAAGTAGCGAAGGGCGCTTAGTAATGGTCGACTTATACGCTGACTGGTGCGTCGCGTGTAAAGAGTTTGAACACTACACGTTTCCTGATGCTAAGGTACAAGAACAATTTGCGCACTTTGAGTTAATCCAAATCGATTTAACCGAAAGTGATGCAAAAACCATTGAGCTAATGGAAGAATACACGGTATTCGGGTTACCCAGCATTTTGTTCTTTGACAGCCAAGGTAATGAGCTTTTAGAGCAACGTGTAACAGGCTTTTTAAATGCTAAAGACTTTGCAGAACATCTGGCAAAAGTGCGAAATACTGCTAAATAAACGCAAACGTGCTAGAAAATAGCAAAACGCCACTCATCTGAGTGGCGTTTTTGTTTCTCACTAAGAAAAAGTACTCTAACTAAAAGTAAATGAGTGATTTTTGTTGTAAAAGTTCAATTAAACAGCAAGAGAATACAGTGATTAACCCTGTTGTGTGCCTTGCTATGCCTACATTTGCTTTGTGCTATGAGTGATTAGACCAGTATTTTGCTGCTATTTACGTCGAAATATCTATAATAGGTGGTTAACGTGAGAAATAGTTGCTATTTTACATCGATACGCTTAGGTTAAGCGTGGGTTTATGATGAATATGGTTAAACTGCTTACTTAAAGGATATATCGCGTATTATGGCTGCAAAATTCAAACTTTTAGTTCTTAATGGGCCAAATTTAAACATGCTTGGCAAGCGTGAACCAGAAAAGTACGGCACCCAATCTCTTGATGAGATTATCGCTGAACTTAGTCAGGTTGCTGCGGGTCACAATGTTGATTTAACGCATTTTCAAAGTAACAGTGAAGCTGCATTAATAGAGCGAATTCACGATGCATGGCAAGTGGTTGATGCAATTATTATTAACCCTGCCGCATTTACGCATACAAGCGTTGCCTTACGGGATGCATTACTCAGTGTAAACATTCCCTTTTACGAGGTGCATTTAAGTAATGTGCACGCACGGGAGGCATTTCGTCATCATTCGTATTTTTCGGATGTGGCACAAGGCATTATCGTAGGATTAGGAGCAATGGGTTATAAAGTAGCACTTGAAGCTGCGGTTAGCCGGTTGCAAAACACACATTAATTTTAAATAAAACTTACAGGCGGGTCGTTCATGGATATTCGCAAGATCAAAAAACTTATCGAACTAGTAGAAGAATCTGGTATTGCTGAATTAGAAATCACTGAAGGTGAAGAATCAGTACGCATTAATCGTAACAACATGAGTGCAGCGCCTGCAATGCAGTATGCTCCTCAACAGTACGCAGCGCCTGCACCAGCGCCAGCAGCTCCTGCTCCTGCAGCAGAAGCGCCAGCGGCGGCAGACGCAGCACCAGCAGCACCAACAGGTCATCAAGTTAAATCGCCTATGGTTGGTTCTTTCTACTCAGCAGCTTCTCCTGAAGCAGCACCTTATGTAGAAGTAGGTTCAAAAGTAAATGTTGGCGACACGTTATGTATCGTTGAAGCAATGAAAATGATGAACCAAATCGAATCTGATAAAGCCGGCACAGTAAAAGCTATCTTAGTTGAAAATGGCGAGCCAGTAGAATTCGATCAACCTTTATTCATCATTGAATAACAGCGCAACAAAAGGCCAACTCTATGTTAGATAAAGTAGTCATTGCAAACCGAGGTGAAATTGCACTTCGCGTACTGCGCGCCTGCAAAGAGCTTGGGATCAAAACTGTTGCTGTGCATTCAACGGCAGACCGTGATCTTAAGCACGTGTTACTGGCAGACGAAACAATTTGTATTGGTAAACCGGCAGCAAGTGAAAGTTACCTAGATATTCCGCGCATTATTGCAGCGGCAGAAGTAACAGACGCAGTTGCTATTCACCCAGGTTATGGTTTCCTTTCTGAAAATGCAGACTTTGCTGATCAAGTTGAGCAAAGTGGCTTTGTATTTATCGGCCCTAGAGGCGACACCATTCGTTTAATGGGTGATAAAGTTTCTGCAATCGAAGCAATGCGTAAAGCGGGTGTACCTTGTGTACCAGGCTCTGATGGCCCATTAACGGCAGACAGCGAGCGTAATATTCAAATCGCTAAGCGTATTGGTTACCCTGTAATCATTAAAGCAGCAGGCGGCGGCGGTGGTCGTGGTATGCGTGTTGTTCGCAGCGAAAAAGAACTAATCGATTCAATCGCTCTTACTCAGCAAGAAGCAAAGCAATTCTTCGGTAATGGCATGGTTTACATGGAAAAATTCCTTGAAAACCCTCGTCACATCGAAGTTCAAGTACTTGCTGATGGTCAAGGCAATGCAGTTCACTTAGGTGAGCGTGATTGTTCAATGCAACGTCGTCACCAAAAAGTTGTTGAAGAGGCACCAGCGCCAGGTATCACGGCTGAGATGCGTAAGTTCATCGGTGACCGTTGTACTCGTGCATGTATCGAAATTGGTTATCGCGGTGCAGGTACGTTCGAATTCTTATATGAAAACGGCGAGTTCTATTTCATCGAAATGAATACCCGTATTCAGGTTGAGCACCCAGTAACAGAAATGGTCACTGGCGTTGACTTAATCAAAGAGCAGTTAAAAATTGCAGCTGGCCAACCATTATCATTCACTCAAGAAGATGTGGTTATTCGTGGTCACGCAATTGAGTGTCGTATTAATGCGGAAGACCCAGAAACATTTATTCCATCACCAGGTAAAATCACGCGATTCCACCCTGCTGGCGGTTTAGGTATTCGTTGGGACAGCCACATCTATGCAGATTACACAGTACCACCTCATTACGATTCAATGATTGGTAAGCTGATCTGTTACGGTGAAAACCGTGATGTAGCAATTGCTCGTTCACGCAATGCGTTAAACGAATTAGTGATTGATGGCATCAAGACCAATACGCCACTGCACAAGAAAATCTTGGCAGATGAGAACTTCCAAAACGGTGGTACAAACATCCACTACCTTGAGAAGAAACTCGGTCTGTAAAAAAATTCTGTTTAAGCTAAAAAGCCGGCAACTTTGCCGGCTTTTTTATGTCAAATTAGGCATAAGAGCGGCTCTCGCCTTATAAAAATTATCTGGTATGATTAACAAAGTAATGTGTTTTTAGTTTTTCATGAGGTAACAATGACCGACAGTGTTGGTTTTCCACTGGCTGATGAAGCTGCAACGGTAAATATGGGCAATCAACTTGCAGCGTTGATGGATCAAGGAGCTGTCATTTATTTGCACGGTGATTTAGGTGCCGGTAAAACCACATTAACCCGTGGTATCGTGCAGGGTTTTGGTCATCAAGGAAAGGTTAAGAGTCCGACATATACACTGGTTGAGCCTTATCAACTAACTAAAGCTGATGTTTATCACTTTGATTTATATCGTTTAGGTGATCCTGAAGAGCTTGAATATATGGGCATTCGTGATTATTTTTCGCCACAGGCTATTTGTGTTGTTGAATGGCCTGAGAAGGGAGGTGAATTTATCCCAACTCCCGACCTTGATATTACTTTGCGTTATGACGGTGAGGCACGTGCTATTGTTATTAATAGCTTAACTAAGCGCGGTCAATCTATTGTCGAACAATTGAAGAGCGTGTAAGAATAAACATATAAAAATAAAGGTGTACTAGTAAAAATGGGTCGTTGTACGTTTAAACTATTAACTATTTTAATGTTTTTGGTTGTGAGCCAGGTTGCGCTTGCACAAAATACTATTAATAGCGTACGCGTTTGGCCCTCACCAGATAGCACCCGTGTGGTATTTGATCTAGATGAAAAGCCTGATTACAGCTATTTCATGCTGAAAAACCCAGCGCGTTTAGTCATTGATCTAAAAGATACTGATAAGCTCGATAACTTGCCTGCTATTCCGCAAAAGCATCAAATAGTTTCAAAACTTCGTTACTCAAAGCCTAAAGATAGCAAAAGTGTGCGTTTTGTTTTTGAACTAGCACGCGCCAGTAAACCTGTGGTGTTTGCCTTATTACCTACCGAACCATACAAGCACCGTTTAGTCGTTGATCTCATCGACAAAACAACGAAAGCTGAGCCTATTGCTGCAACGAATACCAGCGTTAAAAAGCGTGAGCTACAGCAAGAGCGCGATATTGTTATTGCCATTGATGCAGGTCACGGTGGTGAAGACCCAGGCTCAATTGGTCCATCGGGTACTTATGAAAAAGATATTACGCTACAAATAGCCAAGCGCTTAGAGCGAATGATTGATGCCGAAAAAGGCATGATTTCGCGCATGGTGCGCCGTAGTGATTATTTTGTTAACTTAAATACGCGAACCAGCATTGCCCGTGAGAAAAAGGCCGATTTCTTTGTCTCGATTCATGCCGATGCGTTTACTAGCCCGCAGCCAAATGGTGCTTCTGTGTGGGTGCTCTCACTGCGCCGCGCTAACTCAGAAATAGGTAAGTGGATTGAAGATAAAGAAAAGCACTCCGAGCTTTTGGGTGGTGCCGCTGGGGTATTAAAAGATACCGCGAGCGAAAAATATTTAGCACAAGCACTGCTTGATATGTCGATGGATCATTCGATGAAAACAGGCTTTAGTGTTGCACAAGAAGTAGTTAGCGAATTAAGAAAAGTAGCTAAAATGCATAAGAAGCAACCACAAGCGGCGAGCCTTGCGGTATTAAAATCACCGGATATTCCGTCTATTTTGGTCGAGACAGGGTTTATTTCGAATCCGCGTGAAGAGCGAATGCTAAAAACGGCGCAGCATCAGGAGCGCTTAGCGAAAGCAATTTTCACCTCAATTAAAAATTACTACATGCAAAATCCCCCAGATGACTCGTTATTTGCGAAATTAAAAGCGCAATTTCCAACAAAGCACAGAGTACGTCCGGGTGAGTCGTTAAGTATTTTGGCAAGCAGATACAACACCTCTGTTAGTAAGCTAAAAACGGTCAATAACTTAAAATCGAATACCTTGTTTATAGGTCAAGAGCTTGATATTCCGCAAAGCTAGTCAATTTTCGTGTTAGGAACACTATGAGTATAGAAATACTACCCGCGCGATTGGCTAACCAAATTGCTGCGGGTGAAGTGGTTGAACGCCCTGCATCGGTTGTAAAAGAGCTGGTCGAAAACAGTTTAGATGCTGGCGCAACGCGCATTCAAATAGATATTGAACGGGGTGGTCATAAGCTCATTCGCATCCGCGATAATGGCTCTGGTATTAATAAAGATGAGCTAACCCTCGCGCTTTCACGCCATGCTACGAGTAAACTAAAATCACTCGATGATCTTGAGAACATTTGCTCGCTGGGTTTTCGTGGTGAAGCACTGGCGTCTATTAGCTCTGTATCACGGTTAACATTAAGTTCAAAGCCAAAACACCAAGAGGCCGCATGGCAAGCCTTTGCTGAAGGTCGTGACATGGCTGTGCAAGTAAAACCAACCGCACATCCTGATGGTACTACTATCGAGGTTAAAGACTTGTTCTTTAACACGCCAGCACGCCGTAAATTTCTTCGCACCGAGAAAACCGAGTTTTCACATATTGATGAACTTATAAAGCGCATTGCGCTGAGTCGTTTTGATGTGTCTATTACGCTTACTCATAACGGTAAAGTAGTGCGTCAATACCGTGCTAAACCAAACCCTGAGCAAGCAATAACGCGTGTAGCACAAGTTGCTGGCAAAGCCTTTAGTGAACAGGGGCTGCATATTCAATCTGGTGAAGCTGGTTTGATGCTGCGTGGTTGGGTATTACCGGTGGGCTCAGCGAATAGCACGCAATATACCTATGTTAATAATCGCATGATGCGCGATAAACTCATTTTGCATGCGATCCGCCAAGCGTTTGAAGAAGTTGCAGGTTCAGAAGAGCTACCAGGCTTTGTAATTTATATTGATATTGACCCTCGTCAGGTCGATGTAAACGTGCACCCGGCTAAGCATGAAGTGCGTTTTCATCAAGGCCGTTTAGTGCATGACTTTATTTTGCAGGCAATTAAACAAGTTGTTGTGCCGCTTCAGCAAGAGGCTGGTTTTGTTCAGGAGCCGACCTTTGACCGCACTCCGTTTGCCGAGGCTAATTCACAAAGCTCGCAGCCACACTTTAATCAGGCTATGGCAACTGAGCAATATGATTACCCTAAATCTGAATTACAGCCAACACGCTCACCGAGTTATTCAGGAGCCACAGGGCGCTCAGGTGGAGGTTTTAGTAGTAACAGCCAAGGACGCAGTAAAACATCGCATCAAGATGTGAATGCTTTTTATCAAGGGATCAGTGAGCAACATGCCGCGCATTTTGATCAAGTACGCCCAGAGCCAAGCATTGCTGCCCCCGTTACTGAGCAGACAAAGCTTGCTAAACTCATTCACGTACGTGAAGGTGAGTGTGTATTTAGTGAAGATAATCAATTGTTTGCTGCTCACTTTAAACATGCCTTAGCACTCGACTGGCAAGCCCAAGTAGAGCAAGCGGGTAGCCTTGACGGCAAAGCCTTATTATTACCTGTAAGAGTCAATGCAAGTGCTGACGATATGAACGCTTTAAATGCTCAGCAGTCGTGGTTTACCTTACTAGGCTTTGATTTAATACTTGAAAAACAGTTTGTGATGGTAAAAAAATTACCACCCTGTCTTTATTTACTCGATGTGAGTAATGCTATTGAACGGCTGATCAACGGCTGTAAAGCATCAGCTAATTCACTTGATGAATGGCTAAATTGGCTGGTTCAGCAAATACCAACACGTTATTACGCAAGCCAAGCCTTCGCGGAGCAAGTATCGCGGTTAGAAAATAATCCACAAACTATGCAACGTTTACGCGAAAAAGCGGTTAAAATAGAACTATCTCAGTTTTTAAATTAAGCAAGGTATTTAGGCTTGAATAACTTACCGGTCATTTTTTTAATGGGACCAACCGCTGCGGGGAAAACCGATTTAGCAATTTCATTGTGTGAGCATTTAAACACTGAAATAATCAGTGTTGATTCAGCATTGGTCTATAAAGATATGGATATAGGCACAGCAAAACCAAACGCTGAAGAGCTTGCTCGTGCGCCACATCATTTGATTGATATTATTGACCCTGCAGAAAGTTATTCAGTGGCGGATTTTCGCCGTGATGCGATTGAAAAGATTGATCTATTTCATAAGCAAGGTAAAGTACCTGTCCTAGTAGGCGGTACAATGATGTACTTTAAGTCGCTTATTGATGGCCTATCGCCGCTACCAGAAGCATCACCGGAAGTTCGCGGTGAGCTGGAAAAAGAAGCAAAACAATTTGGTTGGCCTCATTTGCATAAAGAGTTGATGAATATCGACCCAGATGCTGCGAATAAAATGAGTGAAAATGATTCACAACGAATTAATCGCGCATTAGAAGTGTATCGTATTACAGGTAAAACAATGACTGAGCTGCAAAAACAAAAGCAGCCTGAGCTACCTTATACTTTTCATCAATTTGCCATTGCGCCTGATGATCGCAGTGAATTACATAAGCGGATTGAGAAAAGGTTTAAAATAATGCTCGAACAGGGGTTTGAAAATGAAGTTTCGTCCCTATATAGACGTAAGGATTTACACCCAGATCTACCTTCAATACGTTGTGTAGGTTATAGACAAATGTGGGATTACATTGCAGGCGAAATTGACTATGATGAAATGGTTTTTCGCGGTATTGCAGCCACACGACAGTTAGCCAAGCGGCAGTTAACTTGGTTAAGAGGTTGGCCAGAAGTAACTTGGTTAACCACGGGTGATGAAGAAAACTTGCAACGTGTAGTAAGTTCGCTAAGCTAGTAGTAGTTAGAACTTTTTTAGCTTTGTTAAATTAGTTCAGCTACTTAATTATAATAACACCTAGAACGAAGGAAAATAACATGGCAAAAGGCCAGTCGTTACAAGACCCATTTTTAAATGCGTTACGTCGTGAGCGCATTCCAGTATCAATCTTTTTGGTTAATGGCATTAAGTTGCAGGGTAAAATCCAGTCATTTGACCAATTTGTTATTTTACTTGAAAACACCGTAAATCAAATGGTGTATAAACACGCTATTTCAACTGTTGTTCCAGCGCGTTCTGTTAACTTCCAAGGTGTACAAGGAAGTGATGATTCAGAAGAGCAAGAACCTGGAAATTTTTAAACTTAGGAGCGTAATGCTTGTTTGACCGTTATGAAGCCGGCGAACAGGCAGTTTTAGTTCATATCGACTTACCTAAAGAGGGAGATCGTGAAGATCTTCACGAATTAGAGTTGTTGGTATCTTCTGCTGGTGTTAGTAGTTTGGCGATTGTGCAAGGCAGTCGTCAAGCACCTCATCCGAAGCTTTTCGTCGGTACCGGAAAAGCAGAAGAAATCGCTGAAACTGTCAAAATCCACAATGCAGATGTCATTATTTTCAACCATCAACTTAGCCCGTCACAGGAACGCAATTTAGAGCGCGTTTGTCAGTGCCGTGTACTTGATCGTACGAGTTTGATCCTTGATATTTTTGCGCAGCGAGCGCGTACTCACGAAGGTAAACTTCAAGTTGAGTTAGCTCAGCTAAGGCATATTTCTACCCGCTTGATCAGAGGTTGGACCCACCTTGAAAGACAAAAAGGCGGGATAGGTTTACGTGGTCCGGGTGAAACCCAGCTCGAAACCGATAGACGATTACTGCGCGCAAGAATTAAAAATATTCGTGCCCGTTTAGATAAAGTGGCTGTTCAACGTGAGCAAGGGCGTCGTGCGCGAACGCGTAACGAAATCCCTACAGTATCGCTAGTGGGTTATACCAATGCGGGTAAATCAACATTATTTAACCGTATTACTGATTCTGATGTTTATGCAGCTGATCAGTTATTTGCAACGCTAGATCCAACTCTACGTAAGTTGGATATTGGCGATATCGGCCCCGTAATTTTAGCCGATACAGTTGGTTTTATCCGTCATCTACCTCATGATTTAGTAGCAGCGTTTAAAGCAACCTTAACTGAAACCCGCGAAGCTGATTTACAGTTACATGTTATCGACGTGGCAGACCCACGACGTAAAGAAAATATTGAGCAAGTACAGTCTGTTTTAAAAGAGATTGAAGCAGATGAGGTGCCGCAGTTACTAGTTTATAACAAAATAGATGCGCTAGATGACGTTGCGCCGCGTATAGATAGAAACGACGAAGGTCAGCCGATTCGAGTTTGGTTGTCTGCGCGTACAGGTGTAGGTTGCGAACTACTATCAGAGGCAATTAATGAGTTACTTGCCAAGAAGATGTTTGCTGATGAGCTAAAATTACCCCCTCAGCATGGTCGTATTCGAGCTGCACTATTTAATTTAAACGCGGTTCATCAAGAGAGTTTTGATGAACAAGGTAACTGGCTGTTGTCAGTACGATTACCTATGGCAGAGTGGAACCGCTTGAAAAAAGAAATGGGACAAGAGCTCGATTCTTTTATTGCAGCTGACTAAAAGTTATCAGCATTTGTCTTTTTTAGTATGAGAAATGCTGTAGATTTGATAGATTTAACCTAATTCATTTAGATAACAATGGAGTATAGCTATGGCCTGGAATGAACCGGGTAACAATGGCAATGATAAAGATCCGTGGAATAATAAAGGCGGAAAAGATCAAGGCCCACCTGATTTAGACGAGGTACTGCGTAAGTTCGGCAACAAGTTTGGCGGTTTATTTGGTGGTAATAAGCCAGGTAAAAATAACGGCGGACTTGGTGGCGCAGGCATTTCTTTCATCCTGATTATTGCCGTCATTGTATGGGCATTAAGTGGTATTTACACAGTAAAAGAAGCTGAACGTGGTATTGTTTTACAGTTTGGTCAATATGACCGTATTGCAGAACCAGGCTTACGTTGGAAAATGACCTTCATTGAACGCGTGATCCCGGTTGATATCGAAGCAGTTCGTTCTTTATCTGCAAAAGGTTTCATGCTAACCGAAGACGAAAACGTGGTTAATGTTGAGTTTGAAGTACAATACCGTGTTATCGACCCGCATTTATACAAGTTTAGCGTCACCGATGCTGATCATAGCTTACAGCAAGCATTAGATAGCGCACTGCGTTATGTAATTGGTCATGTGAAGATGGACCAAGTGTTAACAACAGGCCGTGAGCTTGTTCGTCAACAAACATGGGATGAGCTAAACAAAATCATCGAGCCGTATAATTTAGGTATTATCGTTAGTGATGTGAACTTTAAAGATTCACGTCCGCCGGGTGAAGTAAAAGACGCCTTTGATGACGCAATTGCAGCGCAAGAAGATGAAGAACGTTTCATTCGTGAAGCTGAAGCCTATGCCCGTGAAATTGAACCGCGAGCGCGTGGTCAGGTTACACGTATGACGCAAGAAGCAGAAGCATACCGTGAACGTATTACGCTTGAAGCACAAGGTGAAGTGGCACGATTTGAAAAGCTACTACCTGAATATCAAGCAGCAAAAGAAGTAACACGTCAGCGCTTATACATCGATGCGATGGAAGAAGTACTTGGTAACAGCTCTAAAGTGTTAGTTGATGTGAAAGGCGGTAATAACATGTTGTATTTACCACTTGATAAAATCATGGAAAAGCAAGGTACAGCAACACGTGTTGCATTACCAAGCTCAAGTGATATCAAAGATCTTCGCAATAAAATAAACACGTCGCGTAACAGTACGGTTAATTCGAGTAATGATCGTTTCGCAACTGACCGTTTTAATGAGGGGAGATAAGCAAGATGAAGAATTTTAGTTTAGTAATACTTGCCCTTGCTGTTGTATTGTCTTTCTCTGCTGTATTTGTTGTTCAAGAAGGCGAAAAGGCGATCGTACTGTTATTCAGCAAAGTTGAAAAAGACAGCAACGATAACGCGGTGGTATATGGCCCTGGTTTACATTTAAAAGTGCCATTCTTTAGCCAAGTACGTCGTTTAGATGCACGTATTCAAACGCTTGATGGTGCACCTGACCGCTTTGTAACAAGCGAGAAAAAAGACTTAATCGTTGATTCGTATGTGAAATGGCGTATTAATGATTTTAGTGCTTTTTATCTTCGTGCACGTGGTGATAAGCAATACGCTGAAACATTACTTAAGCAAAAAGTGAACAATGGTCTTCGTACTAACTTTGGTTCGCGTACAATCAGAGAGATAGTTTCTGGTGAACGTAGTGAGCTAATGGAAGAAGCATTAGTACAAGCTTCAGAAAGTGCGCAGGAGCTAGGTATCGAAGTGCTAGACGTGCGTGTTAAGCAAATTAACTTACCACAAGAAGTGAGTAGCTCAATCTTCCAACGTATGCGTGCTGAGCGTACTGCAGTGGCAAAAGAGCACCGTTCTGAAGGTCAAGAAAAAGCTGAAACGATTCGTGCTGAAGTAGACCGTCGAGTTACAGTTATGCTGGCAGATGCTGAACGTAATGCACGTACGGTTCGTGGTCAAGGTGATGCTGAAGCTGCTGCTATTTACGCGAATGCTTACAGTAAAGATGCTGAGTTCTTTGGTTTTGTGCGCAGCTTAGAAGCGTATAAAAAGACCTTCAAAGATAAACAAGACGTAATGGTGATTTCACCAGACAGCGACTTCTTTAACTATATGAAAGGATCGAAAGCACAGTAATTAAATACTGTGTTGAACAAAAGCCCTGCAGTTTGTAGGGCTTTTTTGTTTCTGTGTTTTATTAATTTATTCACTCTTGCCAGTTTATAACTCCCTGTTCTGACACAGCTTGTCGCGTTTATTTAGATGATAAAAATTCAGGCGCAGAAAAAATAAGCTAAACGGGGTGATCTTTCACCTCGTTTTCTGATAAAATCTCGTCCTAATTTTTTCTAAGTGAATTTGCAATGGGTAAAAACGTTGTTGTACTAGGCACCCAATGGGGTGACGAAGGTAAGGGTAAGGTAGTTGACCTCCTTACAGACAAAGCATCTTTAGTAGTTCGTTATCAAGGTGGTCATAACGCAGGCCATACTTTGGTAATCAACGGTGAAAAGACGGTTTTACACCTTATTCCATCGGGTGTATTACGTGACAATGTTAAGTGTGTGATTGGTAATGGTGTTGTTTTATCACCAGAAGCATTAATGAAAGAAATCGGTATGCTAGAAGAGCGTGGCGTACCAGTACGTGAGCGCTTATTAATTAGCGAAGCATGTCCGTTAATTTTACCTTTCCACATTGCATTAGATTTAGCCCGTGAAAAAGCACGTGGCGATAAGCCAATCGGTACGACAGGTCGTGGTATCGGTCCAGCTTATGAAGACAAAGTAGCACGTCGTGGTTTACGTGTTGGTGATTTATTCAACCCAGAACAGTTTGCTAGCAAGCTTAAAGAAGTATTGGAATACCATAACTTCACGTTAGAGCATTACTACAAAGTTGAACCAGTTGACTTCCAAAAGACATTTGACGATGCAATGGCTATCGCAGATATCTTAAAAGCAATGGTTGTTGATGTTACTGAGCTACTTGATCAAACGCGTTTAGCAGGTGACAACATCTTATTTGAAGGTGCACAGGGTACATTACTTGATATCGACCACGGTACTTACCCGTACGTAACATCGTCAAACACAACAGCGGGTGGTGTAGCGACAGGTGCTGGTTTTGGTCCATTACACCTTGATTATGTGCTAGGTATTATTAAAGCTTACACAACACGTGTAGGTTCTGGTCCGTTCCCTACAGAGCTTTACGACGGTCTTGATAAACAAGATCCAGTAGGTAAGCACTTAGGTGAAAAAGGTCATGAGTTCGGTGCAACGACTGGTCGTTTACGCCGTACTGGTTGGTTAGATGCAGTGGCAATGCGCCGTGCAGTTCAAATCAACAGCATCTCAGGTTTCTGTTTAACTAAACTAGACGTATTAGATGGTTTAGAAACATTAAAAATCTGTACTGGTTACCAGTTAGAAGATGGCACTGTAACGAACGTTACGCCATTAGCTGCTGAAGGTTACGAGAAAGTAACACCAGTATACGAAGAGATGCCAGGCTGGTCAGAAAACACAGTAGGTGCTACGTCAGTTGATCAATTACCGCAAGCGGCACTTGATTACATCAAGCGTATTGAAGAAATCACTGGTGTTCCAGTTGATATTATCTCTACTGGCCCAGATCGTGTAGAAACTATGGTATTACGCAGCCCATTTGCATAATCGTCATAGTGACTGAAAAAGCTGCTTCGGCAGCTTTTTTTGTGCCCAAAATTCACTCTGGAATGATAATTGTATATTATTTGCTAAGACCGACTTTATTTAAGTGATTTTGATGCGTGTTTTATTGCCTTTAACATTACTCTTCTCAAGCCTAAGCATGGCTGAAGAGCCTATTACAGCTGTGCCTCTTTACACAGAGAGCGAGTTAATCGCTCTAATAAATAAAAACACCCATTTGGCACGTGTAAAGGCAGATGATTGCCAGTTAGTTCAAGATATCGAAGCGCGAGCCAATAAAATGGCGTTGCCATCGTATCAGTTCTTGTATGGTGACATGCTAGCGTATGCCGTATGTGTCGACCGAAATGTAGAACTTGGTGTCTATTATATGCGTAAGGCTGCTGAGCAGGGTCTAGCGGCCGCACTTGAGCAATTAGGGCGCTACTATGATGTCGGTCAATTAGTACAGCAAGATAAAGCAATGGCTGTAACTTATCTGCGAGAGGCATCTGCACAGGGGAATTTAAAAGCCCAGATGCGGTTGGTTAATTTGTTTAACCAAGGTTATGGCAGTCCGCGAGATTATGAAGATGCTTACCGTTGGTTGTTTCATTCAATGGTTGCTGATAAAGCCACCCATAAAAAAATTGAAGGCTTACTTGCTAAGCTTGCCGAAAAAATGCCTGACAGCGTCGTCGCCCGTGCTCGCTTGCCGATGTAGTCGGTATAATTGTGTATAAAAAAGGCCAGTTTTAAACTGGCCTTTTTTTATTAATCTTCTTTTATCTCTTTATTTTTGCCGTTATTAGGGTCTTTTAAAACCGACATCTTTGGAGGCTGAAGCGCAACAATACGTTCACCTACTTGAGGAGCTTTTTCCATGTTGGTTGTGAACGGGCGAATTTTCACAGGAGAGTCATCGTCATCTGATTTTTCACCATGCAAAATAAACAGTGGAATTGCTTCGCTGTTTACTTCTTTGTATTGTTCCCAACTAAATTCTTCTGAAATCCGTGTGGCACTGACTTTGCCACCTTTTGCAATTAGGCTACTCAAGCGAGCATACGCACCATTATCGCCAAACAAAATTTGTCGAGACAAAAAGGTTGCACTGTCTTTGTTTGCTTTGGCGTGGTTAGTTGAAGAACGTAATGAAAACACATCCTTTTCGTCGAGCAGGTGCGAGAAGTATTGCACGCCTAATGCGTTGTGATGGCGGTTAGGCGAAAGCGCTAATACGCTGCGAATCGTCGTTAACGGTAAATAACGCTCAGCATGCTCAGATTGTGGATTACCATAGTAGCAAGGCAAACCATCCATACGTGCCATTTTACAGTTCTCCCATGCAGGATCAGACAAGTGCACCGGAATATTTTGATCTTTTAAGCCACAGGCAATGGCACGAGCGACATGGTTTGCACCAATAATCAAAATGGTATTTGGCGCAGGTTGGCGCACTTTTAACAGCTTTGCCAGTGGCGTTGCTGTTAGGCTTTGTAGTACCACTGTTACGATAATCACTGTGAATATGAGTGGTACCATTTTTTCTGCATCAGCAATACCGGCTTCAACCATACTTAATGCGAAGACAGAACCTACCGCTGCGGCTACGATACCGCGCGGTGCAATCCATGACAGCACTAAACGAGACTTAATAGGTAAGTCGGTTCTAAACGTAGATATCGCAATACACGCTGGGCGAGCCACAAATAGCACAATAGCTAAGAAAATAAACACATCGCTGTGTAACATCATCAAATCAGATAATTGAAGGCGGGCTGCAAGTAAAATGAATAACGATGAAATTAAAATCATCGATAAATCTTCTTTAAACTCAAGCACTGAATCAATTTCGAGTTCATCTTGGTTGGCAAGCCAAATACCAAATACTGTCACTGCTAGTAAGCCCGATTCATGGCTTAAGTGATTAGAGACGGTAAAGCTAATAAGTACTAAGGCTAGAATACCAAACTTGTGTAATTCAAATGGTAGCCACTCACGGCGAATAAGAAGCGTAGTAAGCCATCCGGCAACTACACCAATTGTCAAACCAACGCCTAAGGTTTTAAATAGCGCGATAATGGTATGGCTAAATACTTCACCCTGACCAACCAACATAACGGCTTCAAACACCAATACCGCAAATAAAGCCCCAATTGGGTCAATCACGATGCCTTCCCAGCGGAGGATACGGTCGATATCTTGGGTGGGCCTCATAGAGTTTAAAAGTGGCGCTATGACAGTAGGGCCTGTAACAACTAACACCGCTCCTAAAACAGCAGCAACACGCCAATTAAGCTCTAAAATCCAGTAGGCACTGAGACTTATGACCAGGCAGGTCGTGATCATCCCGATTGAACAGAGGTTTCGAACCACTTTACCAATGCCTTTAAGTTCTCGAAAGTGCAATGTTAATGATCCTTCAAACAGGATCACCGCCACACTTAAAGAGACGACAGGAAATAACAAGTCGCCAAGAAGTGCATCAGGCCCTAGCACACCACTAAAGGGTCCGAGTAACAAACCTGTTAGTAGTAAAAACAAAATATCCGGTACACGAAACGCCCACGCTACCCATTGTGCCAATACTGAACACAAGGCGATCCCTGCTATAAAAATTGCTGACATAGAATGAATTATCCTTTAGTTACTACAACTTAAAAATACCAACACCTTAGATAATCGCGTTTCAAGACGATAATTAGTCGCTGACTTTCCAAATATAATGCTTGCTTATTAAAGCCTACTCACCGTCGTGGATACAAGCAATCTTGTTGCTTCAAATACGATTTTAGTCGTTATTACTACTTTTTGGGGGTGTTTTAAAAATAAAACTTAGTTTGGTTCATTAAAAATTATTACATATCAACAAAAGACCTCTAACATACTGTTATTAAATGTGTATTTTCTGTGGTTATGGTAAGTATAAGGCTTATGACTACTTTTCGCACTTGATCTCTGCCCCTAATTTACCGTATTATAGTTCGTGTTCAAACAATTTGATATCTAAATAGTTATTAGCAATAAGCACATTGTTTTTAGCTTTGATTTCAAAAAATCAGTTGTTTGCGACATTTTTAGTGTTTTATACACTTTGTTTTCAAATTAAATAGAAATGAACTTGTGTAGATTCAGCGTGCATTTATTACGTGTTGAATATAATTATGGTTCATTATCTGGTCAATGTTTAGCTCCCATCGTGGCAGCTGAATCTCGGTCATACAATCTACACCCTATCTGCTGGTGTACCAGATTGTATAGGCTCTATGTATGTTGTTATTAATAAAAGCCGCACACAGCTTTTTACAGCGATACATAAACAACACTTATCTTTTTTATCAACTTATGGTTTATAACCGTTTGGTCTACTGACTGAATAAAAGTTGTGCTATATCTAATCGCAGTCGTTGCGTGGCATAGTCGTGTGTATAGATAAGTGGTTTGACAAAGTGATAATAGTCAGTGCGTTTAGTGATACTAATCGCGAGTCTTTTTATCAGTGGCATAGTGGCACTGAACAGATAGTAAAATGGAAAGTTGAACAGTTATGCAAAAGTTTAAATGGCGACGTATAGTATTAAAAGTTGGTAGCGCATTGATCGCACCGGAGCAGGACGGGTGTCGTTCTCGCTACTTACTAACCATTGCACAGTTCATCGTTCGCTGTCGTGCGCAAGGTATCGAAGTAATTTTAGTGTCATCGGGTTCGGTTGCTGCAGGTTCACACTTGTTTCCAAAGCAAGAAAAGCGCTCAGTGACAATGAAAAAAGCGATGGCAGCAGCCGGTCAAACCGAAATGATGGCAATGTGGGATCGCTTCTTTGATTTCCCATCTGCGCAAATTTTATTAACACACGGTGACTTACGTGACCGTGAGCGTTATACCAGTATACGTGAAACAGTATTTACTTTACTGGAGCACGGTGTATTACCTATTATCAATGAAAATGACACGGTAACAACCGATGATCTTAAAGTGGGTGATAACGATAACTTATCAGCCATGGTTGCTGCTGCGGCCGATGCTGATGCGTTAATGATTTTTTCAGATGTAGACGGTCTTTATAATAAAAATCCTAATTTACATGAAGATGCGGTACTACTTCCGGAAATCGAAAGCATTGATGAATCGATTTATGCAATGGCAGGCTGTGCTACAAGCGCAGTAGGTACAGGTGGTATGAAAACGAAAATTGAAGCGGCAGAAAAAGCGACTTCACACGGTATTACTACCTTTATCTTGAATGGTTTCAAAGAAGAAACATTTAATCGATTATTAGAGGGTGACAACCCAGGTACAATCTTCACACCTTATGAAAAGCCAATGCAAGAAGCTGTACACTGGATGACACACACTGCAAATGAGCAGGGTGAGGTTGTTGTTGAAGGCTCAATTGACGAGTCAACCGAAGATGGTTGTATTCGCAGCGATGAGATCGTTGCAGTACATGGAGAATTTGGCGTAGGCGATACTATTTTAGTCCGCAGTGATGATGGTACGCGTCTAGCAAAAGCGACAGCGAATTACAGTAGCTGTTTATTGAATTTTATTGCTGACAACGAGCAAAGTGAATTTAGCGAAAAGATGCAAGATTCAATCGGCCCAGTTGTTTCAGAAAAAGATATCGCATTATTGGAGAAGTCATGAGTTTAATTACGGATATTTCGAGTCAAGCAGCTAAAGCGGCTACGCAGTTAGCTCTGCTTGATACTGCTACTAAGAATCAAGTTTTAACTGAGATGGCAGAGGCGCTACGTGAAAGCAAAGCCTTTATCATCAAAGAAAACGAAAGTGATTTAGCGGCAGCGCGTGATAATAACCTTGCTGCAGCTATGATTGACCGTTTAACGCTTAATGATGAGCGCATTGAGGCAATGGCTGAAGGTATTGAAGTAATTGTAAGCCTTGATGATCCAGTTGGTCAGTTGCGTGAAATTTCAGAGCGTCCTAATGGTATTAAGATCAGTAAGATGCGTGTACCACTAGGTGTTGTGTGTATGATCTATGAAGCACGCCCAAATGTGACGGCTGATGCGGGTGCATTATGCTTTAAATCAGGTAATGGTGTTATTTTACGTGGTGGTAAAGAAGCACTTCGTAGCTCGCAAGCTATTGCAAGTGTGATGCACAAAGTACTTGAAAAGCATGGTTTACCAGCAGCGTTAATTTCGGTGATCCCAGATCCAGACCGAGGCTTATTGATGGAACTGATGCAACAGCGCGACACTATTGATTTAATCATTCCGCGTGGTGGCGAAGGTTTAATTAATTTTGTAACGGAAAACAGCACCATTCCAGTAATTCAGCACTTTAAAGGTGTATGCCACCTTTATGTAGATAAAGATGCTGACCTGAATGTAGCAATCAATTTACTATTGAATGGTAAAACTCAGCGTACTGGTGTGTGTAATGCTCTAGAAGGCTTAGTGGTACACCAAGATATCGCCGATGAGTTTTTAAATCTGTGTGCTGTTGTTCTTCGTCAAGAAGGCGTTAAAGTAAATGCAGATGCGAAAGCTGCCGAGTACTTTGATAATGCAACAGTACTTGCTGACGACGAGTTTGGTGAAGAGTACTTAGACCTAGAAATCGCAATCAAGGTGGTACCTGACTTTGCCGGTGCTATTGATCATATTGCTAAGTTTGGTTCAAACCATACCGAAGTGATTTGTACTAAAGACAAAGCCGCTGCAGAGCTATTCCAACGTAGTGTAGATGCATCTGTGGTAATGGTTAATGCGTCATCGCGTTTTTCTGATGGGTCACAGTTAGGTTTAGGTGCTGAGATTGGCATTGCGACAACTAAGCTACATGCTTATGGTCCAATGGGTCTTGAGTCACTTACAACTGAAAAATATTTAGTGAATGGCGAAGGTCAAATTCGTGAGTAATCACTAAAAAGTAATTGCTATAGAAAGCCGGGCTTTTGCTCGGTTTTTTTGTGTCTGATATAAAACGAAGACGACAGAAAGACTAATAAAATTGCTTTAACTTAGAATATATTGGTTTTTATTAAGTATTCGGCAGATTGCCTAAAAGAGGTAGGAAAGTGGTGGAGCTAAGCAGGATCGAACTGCTGACCTCCTGCGTGCAAGGCAGGCGCTCTCCCAGCTGAGCTATAGCCCCACATTCCTAAAATACAGGATGCTTAAGTCTTGCGTCTCAAGCGGGGTGAACTTTAATTATTTTTATCTTTTTGGTCAAGTATTTTTTTTAAATTGATCGAATTTTTACTCTGAAGTTTTATTTTTGCTAGACTAGAGCCCATTCACTGTACAAGGCTTATCCAATAATGAAAAAAATAGCATGGCTTTTACTTGCATTACTTGCTGGTTGCGCAAGCCAAGAGGAGGCCCCGCCTTTTGAAATTAATAATAAACAGTTTTAC
Organism: Pseudoalteromonas sp. APAL1; assembly: GCF_021532475.1. Classification (NCBI taxonomy): domain Bacteria; kingdom Pseudomonadati; phylum Pseudomonadota; class Gammaproteobacteria; order Alteromonadales; family Pseudoalteromonadaceae; genus Pseudoalteromonas; species Pseudoalteromonas sp. APAL1. Next base: position 33,498 of record NZ_JAKGAW010000039.1, read on the forward strand.
GAAAAAAATGACGACCAAGGCAATAAAATTTTTGCCTATGTAGTGTCAGTTAAGGCGCAAGGAAGACGTCCAATCAACCTTGATAAGCCAATGACACGTAGTCAGTTTAAAGACTTTGCTGAGCAAGAAGTATTTGAAGAGTCGAGCAACTTAAAACTCATGCTCGAAGATCAAGCGGTCGAATTATTAAATGAAGAACTTAAAGCACGACAATACTGCGACGATAAACACATTATTGACGAAGTATTGTGGCGTGATTTAAGTGTGCAATTACGAGGACGTTGTTTGTAAATGTATGCAGATAAGAGCAAGTTGGCAGCTACGCTAGCTCAGTTAGATATCAATTATGAGGTGATTGAGCATCCACCATTGCACGGCAGCTTAGATGCCGACAAATTTATGCTCGATAGACCGGGCACACGATTAAAAAACCTGTTTTTACGAGATAACGAAGGCAAGCGCCACTTTTTAGTGATCACCGCTCACGATAAGCAGCTTGACTTAAAAGCTATTGCTCAGCAGCAAGGGCTATCGCGCTTAGGATTTGCATCTGATGAGCGATTAGCGCGTTATCTTAAAGTGCCACCGGGCTGTGTTTCTATGCTGGCACTTTTAAACGATAAGCAAAATAATGTTACCCTTTGGCTAGACCAAGAAATTTGGTTTAACGAGCTTTTTCATTGTCATCCTTTTGAAAATACCGCGACATGGCTGATGAAAAAAGAGGACTTAGAGCTATTTTTTGAAAGTACTGGGCATCAACCGCGTATTGTATTTCTACCTGCCAAATAAACTAAGCTTAAACCTACTAAGCAGACTAAAAGTAGCACGGTCATAAAGGCAACTTGGCCGTGTTGCTGATATACCAGCCCAGGCAATAACGAACCTAATGCCCCACCGCTATAATAAAACGATACATAACCGCCATTGGTGACACTTGCAGGTGCACTGCTGATTTTATTTACCAGTGGAGCGGCACTAGAGTGGATCACAAACATTGCGCCACAAAAGCCAGTAAAAGCAATGACAAAAAGTAATAATTGTTGGCTCATTAAAAGCACCATCGTCAGGCTATAAAAGACAAATACCCATGTTAGTAAGCGCCAAGGAGTTGATGACTTTCGTAACAGCCAAGGGGTAGCTATAGAGGCAAGTGCTCCCAATAAATAGCCACTGTAAACCAGACCAATATCTCGAGTATTAGTGATAGCAAAGCTATCTTGTAAGATGAAGGGCAAATAATTTAACAGCGCCGCAAAGCAAAAGAACATACAAAAAACGGCTCCGTAGAGCTTTAGCACAAGCGGATCTTTTAATTGTTTCAGATATAGCAGTGGTGACTGTGCTACATGAATTGTGGCAGTTTTGCTTGATTTAGGGATAACGACAGCAAACAGTATTAATCCTACCGCAATCACATAATAAAAACTTTGCCAGCTTAAAAAGTCAGTGAATAAGGCAGCAAGCATACGACCAAAGTATCCACCGACAATGGTGCTGCCAATATAAAGAGTCATATTACGTTGTAATTGGTCAGCCTGATAAGTTACACCAATATAACTGGTCATGGCTGTGAGCGCAGCAGGCAGGGTGATCCCTTGAATAAAGCGTACCAGCAACAGCAGCTCAAAGCTTGGTGCTAAAGTAAAAGCAACGCAGCTTATAGCCAACACAAACATGGCAATCTTTAAAATTGTTAGTGGGTTTCGCTTAGCTAAAAATAAGCCATACACCAAAGGAGCAATGGCTAGTGGCAGCATAGTCGCGGTCATTAAGCTACCAGCAGTAGCTGGCGAGACAGAAAAATGACTAGCAAATAATCCAAGTAACGGTTGTGGGGCGTATAAAACAAAGAAAATAAATACAGAGCAAAGTAACAAATGTCGCAGCTGCATTTTTAGCTCCCAAGAGGAAAAGCTTTAGCTTATAGGGTACAGCTTTTTTTACAAGTTCAAAGACGACTAAAATGATAAATCTTGCGTTAAATCAACATGTCATGATTTCATCGCATGTTAATCTCACAGCAATATACTCGATTGCAGTGAATCATCTAAGCTGAACACTGTTATTTGTTCGTATTGCTGATTAAAATAACCCTAATTAGGCATTTTTATATGGAATTTAGTCATGGGTTCATTACAAGATCAATTACTTAAAGCAGGGTTAACAACGTCACATCAAGCTAAGGTGGCTAAAACTGAAAAGCGTAAGCAGCAAAAGAAGAAGAAAAAAGGTGCTACGAGCAACCCAAGTGATTTACAAAAGCATATTGAACAAACAAAGCTTGAGCAGCAGAAAAAAGCCGACGAGCTTAATAAAGCACGTTTAGAAGAGCAAAAACAGCGTGAGCAAGTGGCTCGCGTAAAGCAGATTTTAGAGCACCACAATCAAGATGAAATTCGTGGTGATCGCACCTTTAACTTCACTTATCAAAATAAAGTGAAGGAGCTAGAGGTAAATGAAAAAACACAAAAAGCCCTTGCAGGAGGCCGTTTGGCAATTTGTGTTTTAGAAGGCCAATTTTTTGTACTGGAAGACGAACCAGCACGAAAAGTCGCTGAAGTTAGCGAAGACTACATAGTGTTCCATGTTGAGCCTGAAGATAAGCAGAAAGATGAAGATGATCCGTATGCTGATTTTGAAGTACCTGATGATTTGATCTGGTAGTTATCTTATACCGGCCACCATTACAATTTTCGGGTGCAATATTGTTAAATCATGGTCTACACTAAAGAAAATGTTTAATAACCCGTCAAAAAAGAGAAGACTAATATGAGCAAGATTACAAAAGTTTTATGTGGGGCTGGCATTGCAATGGCTGCAAGCCTATCTTTTAACACAATGGCAGCAGATGGTGCAGCACTTTACACAGCTAAGCTATGTCAAACATGTCATGGTGCAGAAGGTAAAGCACCTATCATGCCTCAGTACCCTAAATTAAACGGCCAAAATAAAGAGTACTTACTAGCACAAATGAAAGACATCAAGTCAGGTGCACGTAGTAACGGTATGGCTGCGGCAATGAAAGCAATGGTTGCAAACGTATCTGAAGAAGAAATGGCTGCAATTGCTGATTATTTATCGCAAGTAAAATAAACGCCACTTTAGCAAGAAAAGGCCACATCTGTAGATGTGGCCTTTTTGTATCAGCTATTGATCATCGATTAATAGTGTTTTAGACTTCTATACATCTATTTGTGCTTGTCACATATACAAGGTTTCCCATGTTTGACTTACCAAAACTCGATTTAAAAAATAAAGTATCTGAACAGGAATGGCAGCTACGCGTAGATTTAGCGGCATGTTACCGTTTGGTTGAGCATTTCCGTTGGGGGGATTTAATTTACACCCACCTATCGGCGCGCTTACCAGGCACGGATCACTATTTGGTAAACGCATTTGGTTTAAGTTTTGATGAAGTGACTGCGTCAAACCTTGTGAAGGTGGATTTAGCAGGCAATATCCTTGATGACACGCCGTTTAAAATTAACCCGGCTGGTTTCACTATTCACAGCGCCATTCACGAAGTACGTGATGACGCACACTGTGTTATTCATTTACACACAAAAGAAACCATCGCCGTTGCAACGCAAGAAAAAGGCCTGTTGCCACTTAGCCAATACTCAATGTTCTCATTGCCATCATTGTCTTATCATGGCTACGAAGGCTTAGCGGTAAACAGTGATGAGAAAAAGCGCTTGCAAGATGACTTAGGCACCACCAACCACATGTTATTGGTTAACCACGGTGGTTTAACCGTTGGCCCAACAGTGGGTGATGCGTTTATGCGTTTTTATGATTTACAGCGTGCCTGTGAAATTCAATTAGCTATCCAAGCCAGTGGTCAAACAGCAATCCCAGTACCACAACCTATTATCGATAATATTTATAATCAAGCGAATGTCGTGCATAGCGGCAGCACCGGTGGCCAGTTAGCTTGGCCGGCAATGTTGCGTAAAGCTTATCGTCTTGATCCTAGTTTTGCTCAGTAAGGAGTAACCATGAAAGTTAATCGCGTCGAAGTGTTCGATATTCATTGTCCAGACAGACCTGCTTGGACACCTGTTTTTGTGCGTATTCACACTGATGAAGGTATTAGCGGTGTGGGAGAGGCAGGCCTTGCTTATGATTTAGGTCACAGTGCTGCAGCGGCAATGATCAAAGAAATGGCTGATGCATTTTTAATTGGTCATGACCCATTTCAAACAGAAAAATTATGGTCACGAATGCTACGCGAAAGCTTTTGGGGTTTAGGCGGTGGTCCTGTTGTGTATGCCGCAATGAGCGCTATTGATACCGCACTTTGGGATATTAAAGGTAAAGCATTAGGCTTGCCTGTTTACCAGCTATTAGGCGGTAAAGTTAACGACAAGCTACGTACATACGCATCACAACTACAGTTTGACTGGGACAGTGAATTTAAAGCACTTGTTCACCCAGAAGAATACGCAGAAGCTGCATTAAAGGCGATGGCTGAAGGGTATGATGCGGTAAAAGTTGACCCAATCCAGTACGATAAAAACGGCAATACTTATTACGATCGTACTAACATCATTTCTCGCGCAGAAATGAAATTGTATCGTGCACGTATGCAAGCCATTCGTGAAGCGGTAGGTGACGAAGTTGATATTATTTTTGAATGTCACAGTTTGCCAGGTGCGACATCTGCAATTCAAATTGGTGAAATTGCTGAAGAGTTCGATTGTATGTATTACGAAGAGCCAGTGAACTACTTAAATCACTCGTTACATGCAAAAGTTGCCGACAAAGTAGCGGTGCCAATTGCTGGTGGTGAGCGTTTGTATAATCGCTGGGGTGTGCGTCCATACCTAGAAGATCAAAGTATTGATGTGCTACAGCCAGACTTAGGCTTGTGTGGTGGTTTCACTGAAACTAAAAAAGTGTGTGATTATGCCGATATTTTTGATGTGCGTATTCAAGCTCACGTGTGTGGCGGCCCAGTAGCAACAGCAGCTTCGTTACACTTAGAAACCGCAATTCCTAACTTCTTAATTCACGAGCATCACACTTATGCAATTAAAAAGTGGAACCGTGAATTGTGTATTCAAGATCCACAACCTAAAAATGGTTTCTTCCAAGTATCAGAAGAGCCAGGTATCGGTATTGAGTTAAATGACGAAGTGGTTATGCGCTCACAACGTGTTGAGATTAAATAACACTAGTTCACATTATCAGAGTTGAAATTTATCTTTAAACAATAAAAAAGCCCGTTAGGGCTTTTTTTGTAAGAAAGTGTAATTGTTAACATTTGTTTATTAAGCTTTTTTATTGAATAATAGGTGTGTAGCTCAATGTTGATACCTTATTTTCACTCTTTAAAATGTTAAATATTTTGGTTTATTTTGTTGTTTTAGTATTTTTCATATGTTCATTATTTATGTTTCTACAATTATACATGTAAAATTC